>JAHFPK010000261.1 GCA_023266715.1 Hyphomicrobiales bacterium
GGCGCTCCCGTACTGCGCGAAGACATCAAGGACAAGACTGAAGGCGCGCACGGGAAGCGCAAACACTACAATCACATCTTCGAATGGGCTGTGGGCGACAAGGATTTGACCGATGCCGCTTTCAGGAAAGCCGAGGTCACGATCAAGGAACTGATCACCTATCACCGCACCCATCCCTCACCTCTCGAAACGTGCCAGGCCGTGGCCTCTTTCGACAAGGTTAAGGGAGAGCTCACGGTGTGGGGCACTTTCCAGGCCCCGCACGTCATCCGCACTGTAGCGTCCCTCATCTCGACAATTCCGGAACACAAAATCCACATCATTGCTCCCGATGTGGGCGGCGGCTTTGGCAACAAGGTTGGCGCCTACCCGGGCTACATCTGCGCGATTGTCGCATCAATCGTCACCGGCAAGCCGGTGAAATGGGTTGAAGACCGCATTGAGAATCTCACGGCTACGAGTTTTGCCCGCGATTACCATATGACGGCGGAGATTGCCGCGACAAAAGAGGGCAAGGTGCAAGGCCTGCGCGTGCATGTGCTGGCTGATCACGGTGCCTTTGATGCCTGTGCTGATCCATCCAAATGGCCGGCAGGCTTCTTCAACATCGTCACGGGTTCCTATGATTTCCCCGTGGCCCATGTGGCAGTTGACGGTGTTTACACCAACAAGGCTCCGGGTGGCGTTGCTTATCGGTGTTCGTTCCGCGTAACCGAGGCCGCCTATTGCATCGAGCGCGCCATGGACATTCTGGCGCAGAAACTCAACATGGATCCCGCTGAGCTCCGGATGAAAAACTTCATCCGCAGGGAACAGTTCCCCTATCAATCCGCTTTGGGTTGGGAATATGACTCCGGTGACTATCACCGGGCCATGAAGCAAGGCATGGAGAAGATTGATTATCAAGGGCTGCGGGCCGAACAAAAACGCAAGCAGGCCGACTTCAAGGCCGGCAAGACCCGCGAGATCATGGGAATTGGCGTGTCCTTCTTCACCGAAATCGTGGGCGCAGGACCGTCTAAGAATTGCGATATTCTCGGTATCGCCATGTTCGACTCCTGCGAAATTCGTGTGCACCCAACCGGTTCGGCCATCGCGCGCGTTGGCACGAAATCAACCGGCCAGGGCCATGAAACCACTTGGGCACAGATCATTGCAACCGAGATGGGCATTGCCGCCGCCAACGTGATGGTGGAAGAAGGCAACACGGACACAGCACCCTACGGGCTCGGCACCTATGGTTCGCGCTCGACGCCGGTGGCAGGTGCTGCCATCGCCATGGCCGCACGCAAGATCAAGGCCAAGGCGCAGATGATTGCAGCCTATATGCTCGAAGTGCATGAGGACGATCTGCAATTTGATATCGACGGCTTCCGCGTGAAGGGTTTGCCGGAGAAATTCAAGTCGATGAAAGAAATAGCCTGGGCGGCTTACCATTCCGTTCCTCCCGGCATGGAGCCCGGATTGGAAGCGGTGAGCTATTATGACCCGCCAAACATGACCTATCCCTTCGGCGCATATTTCTGCGTGATGGACATTGATGTTGATACCGGCGTTTATAAAGTCCGGCGCTTCTACGCGCTCGACGATTGCGGCACACGCATCAACCCGATGATTATTGAAGGCCAGGTCCACGGCGGCCTGACGGAAGCCTTCGCCATCGCCATGGGCCAGGAAATCCGTTACGATGCGGGCGGCAACGTGCTCACGGGCTCATTCATGGATTTCTTCATGCCGACCGCAGTTGAAACACCCCATTGGGAAACCGACCATACGGTTACACCGTCGCCGCATCACCCCATTGGCGCCAAGGGCGTTGGTGAAAGTCCAAACGTCGGCGGCGTGCCGGCATTTTCAAATGCGGTAAATGATGCCTTCGGATTCCTTGGCTCAAAGCACATCCAGATGCCCCATGACTATTGGCGCAACTGGGAGGTGGCCAAGTCATTGGGTGTGGTGAAGTAAATTGTTGAAGGAGTTCAGCCGGACCCGAAGTCAAGTCCGGCTGAAATGTCTGCCGTGACCATGAACCTGCCCGAACTCAGCCTTAAACTCGCAGACGCTGGCTATGTCGCTGACCGCGAACTTGCCATGGCATTGCACCTGATGGGGCTGCTGCAGCGGCCGCTTCTGCTTGAAGGCGAAGCCGGTGTTGGAAAAACTGAAGTGGCCAAGGCGTTGGCCTATGTTCATGGCACCGCGCTCATCCGCCTGCAGTGTTATGAAGGCCTTGATCGCGCCGAAGCGCTTTATGAATGGAATTATCAGCGTCAGCTTCTCACCATTCAGGCGCGAACTGCGGCAGGCAACAGTATCAGCGAGGATGATATTTTTTCTGAGCGCTTCCTGCTCGAACGCCCGCTGCTGCAAGCCATCCGGCAGGAGCGCCCCCCGGTTCTGCTCATCGATGAAATTGATCGCGCCGACGAAGAATTCGAAGCTTTTCTTTTGGAACTGCTCTCGGACTTTCAGGTCACCATTCCGGAGCTCGGCACCATCAGGGCCCGCAGCATTCCCCATGTTGTGCTGACCTCCAACGGCACCCGCGAAATATCCGACGCATTGCGCCGGCGTTGTCTGTATCACTATGTCGATTATCCCAACGTGGACCGCGAAGCCGCAATCCTGCAACGAAGGCTTCCCAATATTGGCGCGTCCTTCGCCTTGCAAATTGCCCGCGTCCTGGAAAAAGTCCGCAAGGAAGAGTTACGCAAAGTGCCGGGTGTCGCTGAAACACTGGATTGGGCCGCGGCCCTGATTGGGCTGGAAATCAAAGACCTGCACAGCAATCCTGAAACCGTTTTTGACACCATGATGTGTCTTCTCAAAACCCAGGAAGACAGATCGCGTTTTACCCGCGAAGTGGCCGAACGCCTGTTGGGGAAAGTCGCATGACCTGCTGCCTGCCGCCACCTGAGCCCGGCAGTCTTGACCCACTCCGGGATGCCATTCTCGGCCGGATATCGGCATTTGCAACGTTGCTCCGCAATCATGGATTTATCATTGGCCTCAGGGAAAATACCGATGCCGCCAGGCTCGCAGGCGTACTTGCCATTGAACGGCCAGCCATTCAACGCGCCGCTTTCAAAGGGCTGTTCTGCTCGCGTGCATCGGACTGGCGGCAGTTCGATGAACTCTTCAATTCCTACTGGTTTGGCCGGGGCATGAAGAAGTTGATGAAAGTGGGCGGCTCTGCAGCCACGTCAACCCGGCCCACTCTTTCACCGCCAACTGAAAAAGGCAACAACCAGAACGGTGCGAGCGAGTTAAGCGATCAGGTTTCCAATCGATCGGGTGTTGAAACTGAAGAAGGCTCCACCACAAAAAGCGAGGGCGCATCAAGCACGGAGACTACAAGTTCAACTGACTTTCGTAAGATTGCCGATCCGCGCGAACTTGAAAAGGCCCATGCCGCGGCAGAACGATTCGCAAGAGCCATGCGCGCAAGGCTGACACGGCGTGAGCGCGCCCGCAACCGAGGCAGACGCATTGATCTGCGCGCCACGATTCGCCGCAATATAGGCTCCGGCGGAACCCCGATAGATCTTCGCTTTCGCCAGCGCAAACCAAAGCCCCTGCGCCTGATCATGCTGCTCGATGCCTCGGGCTCCATGCAAATGTACACCGCCGTGTTCATCCGCTTCATTCACGGCATTCTCGATAACTTCCGCGAGGCCGAAGCATTCGTTTTCCACACGCGGCTGGCGCATATTTCATCTGCCATGAAAGACAAGAACGCCACGCGCGCGCTGGAGCGCATGTCTCTCATGACCCAGGGGGTGGGCGGCGGAACCAGGATTGGCGAGTGCCTCGCAACTTTCAATAAATGGCACGCCAAGCGGGTTTTGAATTCGCACAGCTGCGTGATGATCCTTTCCGACGGCTATGACACCGGAGCACCGGAAGTTCTCGCCTCGGAACTCAAGCGGCTGCGCCAGCGCTGCCGCCGCATTGCGTGGCTCAATCCGATGATGGGATGGGATGGTTACCGCCCCAATGCAAAGGCAATGCGGGCGGCGCTCCCCTATCTCGATTTGTTTGCACCTGCTCATAATTTGGAAAGCCTCGAAGCGCTTGAACCCTATCTCGCGCAATTGTGACGGAGTAAAAGCCATGGCCCCTCAAACCGACGTAATGGATATGGTCTCGCAGTTGAAACAGCGCGGTGAGGCCTTCGTGGTGGCAACGGTCGTGCGCACTGTTGCCGTGACCGCAGCCAAGGCTGGAGCCAAGGCGGTGATCATGCCCGACGGCACAATTCTTGGCGGCTGGATTGGCGGCGGGTGTGCGCGGGGAGCCGTATTGAAAGCCGCTCAGGATGTGTTCAGGGATGGCGAAGCGCGGCTCATTTCCGTGCA
>JAHFPK010000262.1 GCA_023266715.1 Hyphomicrobiales bacterium
ACGCTCATCGGCACGTTTAACGGCTATCTCACAGCCTATGCCCAAATCCCGTCCTTCATTGTCACACTTGGCGGCCTGATTGCCTACAGTGGTGTTGCCTTTCTGCTCGCCAAGGGCGAGACCGTGGCGCCCATGGACAAGACCTACAAGGTTATCGGCGGCGGCATACCTGCATCGTGGCTCGGACCATTCTGGAGCTGGACGCTCGCCGTGATCGCCTGCGCCGGGATCATCTTCGCCATTGTCAACGGGCGCAAGCAAAGGCTCCGCTTCAAATTTCCCTTGCGGCCCATGTGGGCGGAAGTAACGCTTGCGGCGATTTGCAGTCTCGCCGTGCTCGGCGTCACGGCGATCATCAATTCCTATCCCTGGCCGCCGAAACTGATCGAGCAATATGCAACGGCAAACCAGATTGCCATTCCTCCTGGCATCGAGAACAGGGATGGAGACGCCATCTGCATGGCTGCGGACAAGGTTGTCCGCTGCTCTGAAGGCCTCATCTATTACACCGGCTATGCCGTTCCCGTTCTCATTGCCCTGGCGGTTGGCGCTGTCATGACATTCGTGGCGACCCGCACCCGCTTCGGGCGCTATGTTTATGCCATCGGCGGCAATCCCGAAGCGGCGGAACTCGCCGGTATCAACACCCGCCTGATGAAGGTGAAGGTCTTTGCCTTGATGGGATTTCTCGTGGGCATTTCCGCTATTATCTCCTCGGCCCGGCTTGACGCGGCCACCAACGCCCTGGGCTCGCTTAACGAACTCTACGTCATTGCCGCAGCCGTCATCGGCGGCACTTCGCTCGCCGGTGGCGTGGGAACGATTTACGGCGCCATGCTCGGCGCGCTTCTCATGCAGTCCATCATTTCGGGCATGGCGCTTCTCAATCTGCCGGCGGCCTTCCAGAACATGGTGGTAGGCACTGTACTGGTGATCGCCGTCTGGCTCGACCAGCTTTATCTCCGCCGCGTGAAGTGAGGGAAGCAACAATGGCAAAAGCATCAAAGGCAAAGAAACCCGGCGCGGAGGCAAGCGCCAAGACGGCGAACCACACGCCGACTTCGGGCGGCACCCCCCTAATCGAGATGAAAGACATCTCCATCGCCTTCGGCGGCATCAAGGCCGTCGATCATGCCAGCGTCGACCTCTATCCCGGGGAAGTGATGGGGCTGCTCGGCCATAACGGCGCCGGCAAGTCCACGCTCATCAAGGTGCTGTCGGGTGCCTATAAGCGCGACGCCGGGCAAATCTACATCAACGGCAGTGAAGTGACGATTAACAACCCGCGCGATGCCAAGGCGCTCGGCATCGAGACGATTTATCAAACGCTGGCGCTGGCCGATAATGTCGATGCCGCCGCCAACCTCTATCTCGGCCGCGAACTCATGACCAAGATGGGTACGCTGGATGATGTTGCGATGGAAGCCGAGACGCGCAAGGTGATGCACCGGCTCAATCCCAACTTCCGGCGCTTCAAGGAGCCGGTGATGAAGCTCTCCGGCGGCCAGCGCCAGTCAGTGGCCATCGCGCGCGCCATTCATTTCAATGCCCGCATCCTCATCATGGATGAGCCGACGGCGGCCCTTGGCCCACAAGAAACCGCCCAGGTTGGCGAGCTCATCAAGCAGCTCAAGGCAGATGGCATTGGCATTTTCCTCATCAGCCATGACATCCACGACGTCTTCGATCTCGCTGACCGAATAGCAGTTATGAAGAATGGCCGCGTTGTCGGGACGGCAAACGTCAAGGATGTGACCAAGGACGAAGTGCTCGGTATGATTATCGCCGGCAAGTGCCCTAAAGGAGCAATTCCGGGGCCCGGTGCCTTGCGTGATGAAGCTGCCTAACTCAGCATGGCGTGCTGCAACAGGATGATGGTTTTTGCATCCACGATCTCCGCCGAGGCGATCATCCCGTAGGCCATCGTGAGAGGGAGTTCGACAACTTCAATGTCTTCCCCCTCAGTTGCAACGCCGCCACCGCTATTGATCCTGTCTTCCGGTGAATAGGTTCCAATGAAAAGACTTACGCGCTCGGTGAGTGCGCCGGGACTCATGAACACGTTGCAGATTTCACGCAGATCATGCACGCGAACGCCAAGCTCTTCCTCAGCTTCCTTTGCTGCGCAGGTTTTTGCATCGTGGCCATCGAGCAAGCCCGCGCAAACTTCGATCATTGCTTCAGTATGACCTGCGACATGTGCGGCAATACGCATTTGCTTGACAAGCAGAACTGTTTTTCGCGTTGGATCAAGGGCCAGAACAGCCGCAGCATGGCCGTGGTCATTCACCTCGCGGACCAGTGTTTCGGACCTTCCATCGCGCCGTGTGTATTTCAACGTCACCTTGGTCAGGGTGGACCAGAACTTTGAAATGATTTCCTGTGCCAGAATTTCAACCTTGTAGGATTTATCCATTCTTGCCGCGTCCCGTACTTTGAATGGCGGCCATCACAGTTTTGGACGTAGTGAGGTCAGGCAACGTTTCAACGTTTACGGAAAGGCGTCGGCGCCAGTTCGACCGTTCCTTGTCGGTGCCCGGCACATTGAGTGGTTCCGTCTCTTCGGAAAGATCATCCGCCTGTACAAGCATGATCGCACATGGCGTCTTGGCTGCAAAAGCATGCGCATCGGCAAGGAGATTGCCCGTGTTGACGCCTGCCTCTTCAATTGCCCGCTCAAGCTTTGAAATATCCGTGTGGCTTGCGGATTCACGCCATCCCTTGAAGGGTGCCAAATCATGGGAAGACAGACACACCGCTGCTCTTTGCGGATAGCTTTGAGGTGGATGAAAACGCACTTCATCCTGTTCAAACCACAAAGCCCGATAGGACAGGATATTAGTTTGCGAAAGACAGTCACGAAGCCCATCAGGAACGGTTCCCAAATCCTCGCCAATGACCATGCATTTTGCCCGAACACTTTCGGATGCCGTTATGGCAAGAAGTTTTTCAAGAGGCATCTTTACATAAGCCCCATCGGCGCCCGATCCGCCGCGAGGCACCCAGAATTGGCGGGAGAGGCCCAAGATGTGATCAATACGCAGGACCTTTGCATGCCTCATGTTGGCCCGGAGTATCTCAGCAAAAGGCTCATATCCCGCCCTTGCCAGCGCAAGCGGATTAAAGGGTGGCAGATTCCACACCTGACCGTCCCTTGCAAACGGGTCCGGTGGTGCACCCATTGAAATACTAATGGCAAAGAGTTCAGGCCGCGCCCAAACCTCGCCACCCTCATAGGCGCAACCCAAGGCAAGATCGCGATAGATGCCAAGCTCAAGGCCCGCGCTATTGGCTCGTCTTGCAGCCGCCGCAAGTTGTCCATCGGCAATCCATTGCAGCCACTGGGCATACTTGTAACGTCTTGGATTCGTCCGTGCTTCAAAACGCGCGTAGTCTTGCAACGCGGTGCCGCCATCTGTGATGAAGGTTTCAAGGTCCCTGCTCGTTCCGAATTTTTCAAAAAGGGAAAACAGAACGTCATCTTTGATGCGCCAGACGGCGTCATAATCCACATGGCTCGCTTCACGTAGATGGGCCAAATCGCGATCGTATTTCTTCTGTTGTTTTGCCGGGCCGAATCTTTTTTTTATGTCTGCGAGGTCGATATAGATGGGGTCGATGAAGCGGCGGTCCGAGGGTTGATAGGGGCTTACGCGGCTGCGATCATCGGTGAACATGTGATGCAGGGGATTAATGCCCGCAAGCGAGCCGCCAAGTTTTGACGATGTCTCGCAAAATCTGGCAAGTGTTTCAAGGTCGCCAACTCCGCCGTCGCTTTCATGGCGAAGTGCGTAGAGATGCGATGTCAGGCCCGTAACGCGCTTGCCTTGACCTAAAAATTCCGGCTGATAGCAGCGTCCTGCTATGGGGACCTGAGCACTATGTTCCGCTGAACGCAGCAGCTCCAGAGATTCAACCGCCTCTGCCTGAGTAGCAATGGGAAGCGCCATGGCAGCAAGCAGGGCTCTTTTTGTTTCAATCCCAACGCTGTGATAGGCTCCGCTGACCTCCCACCATTCGCTTTGAATGCCCGCCGCCGAAGCGAGATCGTTGATGAGGCTATCGTCCGGTCGCGACGATTTTTTTTGCTCATCAAAAATTTCAAATAGGGAGGTAACCGATCGTGCCTCACATATCAGTTGCTCCAGCTCCCAGCGGTAACCCGGTTGAGCGGTGGGCAGCGTAACGCTTGCACTGTTGTGGCTCCGGTTGAACCAGATGAGCAGGCGCTCGTTGACTTCTGGGCAACTCAGGATCAGGCCAAAAACACCTAGTGAAGGTTTTATCCAATCCAAAACTTCTCCCTGCGCTGAAAGCCACTGGAT
>JAHFPK010000263.1 GCA_023266715.1 Hyphomicrobiales bacterium
TCGCCGAATTGCCGCAACTCCTGCACGTCCCGGCCCACAATCAGCTCATAGTCGCCAGTGAGGTCCGCATGAAAGGCGCGCGCCGACCGGCGTTGCATGGTCTCGCCAACCTTGATGTCGAGGGGAAAATCAATCCAGCCGGTTTCATCAATTACCTGAGGCGGCACCGATTCAAGATTGCCGGCGACGCGCTTTCCAACAGAATCGGCAAGCAAATAGACCCCGCCGCCACGCTCTGCACTTCTGCGCTCAATGGTATCAACAATGCCGCGCAACCCTAGAATGCGATATTGATCGGCAAGGGCCTGAACTTCAGCGCGAATGGTGGCATCGGTCTGGCGTTCCAAAAGACCCGCAGTATTCCAGAAAACGTAGGCCAGAATGGCACCGACAGAAACTGCAAAAACCAGCAGGTAGATGGCCGCGAGGCGAAAGGTCGAGGTCCTCAGGATCTTTGGGTTAAACTGCACGTATCATGTATCCGGCTCCGCGCACGGTTTGAAGTAGCGGTTCGTCAAAGCCCTTGTCAATCTTCGACCTGAGCCTTGAAACATGTACATCTATCACATTGGTTTGCGGATCGAAATGATAATCCCAGACATTTTCGAGAAGCATGGTGCGGGTGACGATATGCCCGGCATTGCGCATAAGATATTCCAGCAGCTTGAACTCCCGGGGTTGCAGGGGAATATTCTGGCCGCCACGGGTAACGGCGCGGGTGAGCAAATCGATCTCAAGATCAAGGGCCTTCAATTTGGTTTCCAGGGGCTCCTGGGAATTGCGCCGCCCCAGGCCTTCAACGCGGGCCAGCAGTTCGGAAAAAGCATAGGGTTTTGCCAGATAATCATCGCCGCCGGCTCGCAGGCCCTTGACGCGCTCGTCGACATCGCTCAAGGCGCTCAGAATCAGGGCGGGCGTGGTAATGCCCCTGGCCCGCAAGGTGCGGATGATGGAAAGGCCATCAAGCTTGGGCAACATGCGGTCCACAATCAGGATGTCATGGAGGCTCTCCAGCGCCATGGCCAAACCGTCCTCGCCATTCGCGGCATGGTCGGTCACATGGCCGCTTTCCGTCAATCCCTTCATGAGCCAGGAGGCGGCATCACGGTCATCTTCAATTACGAGAA
Source organism: Hyphomicrobiales bacterium (assembly GCA_023266715.1). Taxonomy (GTDB): domain Bacteria; phylum Pseudomonadota; class Alphaproteobacteria; order Rhizobiales; family Aestuariivirgaceae; genus Aestuariivirga. The sequence goes on from JAHFPK010000263.1 coordinate 1,128, forward strand.
TGCGCATTCGGTCTGTCGCCAGTCCCAATTTGAGAGATTCGGTATCACGTGAATTGGAGATTTGCATGACTTGTCCTTTCAGAAAAGAGTACGCGGAGACCACCGGACCAGAGGGGAACCATTGGAGCGGGCGGTCTCCGCGCTGTTGGACGTCAAATGCCGAGCGGAGAAGGCATTGCAACGCCCTAACCGTTATCCCTTGGCCAGAGGAAGGGCCAGGAAACGCTGGTTGTCGCCGGAACGAACCAGCATCAACACCCGTGACTTGTCTGCATCCTTCAAGGCCTGCTTGACATCGGCGGGGCCATTTACCTCGGCGCCGCCAATTTCAAGGATAACATCACCCGGTTTCAAACCCTGCTGGTCAGCAACAGAATCCGGGGCAACTTCCATAACCTGAACGCCGGCGCCATCCTCCGCCGGACCCAATTTCAGGCCAAGGGAAGTGAGATCGGTTGAATCCGGCTTGCTGTTGGGCCGGCTTGCCACGCGCGTATCGTTGGGCATGGTGCCGATCTTCACGGCCAATGTCATGGGCTTGCCATCACGGATGATATCCACATTGATGGACTTGTTCGGTGCGATGCGGGCCACTTTCTTGGCCAGATCGCGGGCATCGGAAATGTCTTCGTTATCGGCTTTCAGAATGGTGTCGCCGGGCTTGAAGCCTGCGGCAAGGGCCGGTGAATCTTCCGTCACGTCAGACACAATCGCTCCCTTGGCTTCGGCAAGACCGAGGCTTTCGGCAATCTCTTCGGTCACGGGCTGGATTTGCACGCCCAGCCAGCCGCGGGTCACGGTGCCCGAACTCTTGAGGCTATCCACAACATCCTGGGTGACTGAGGCGGGAATGGCAAAGCCTATGCCCACGGAACCGCCCGAGGGTGAGAAGATCGCTGTGTTCACGCCAATCACTTCGCCTTCAAGGTTAAAGGCGGGGCCGCCGGAATTGCCCCGGTTGATGGAGGCGTCGATCTGCAGGAAATCATCATAGGGGCCGGAGCCGATGTCACGGCCACGGGCAGAGACGATGCCGGTGGTCACTGTGCCGCCAAGGCCAAAGGGGTTGCCAACGGCCATGACCCAGTCACCGACGCGGGCCGGCGTTTCGGAAAATTTTACAAACTGGAATGGCTTGTCGGACTTGACCTTGATGAGCGCCAGATCGGTCTTGGGGTCAGTGCCGATCACTTCGGCCTTGAGCTCCGTTCCGCCCTGAATCGTGACGGTCACCTCGTCAGCATCCTGCACCACATGGTTGTTGGTCACGGCATAACCGTCAGCGCTGATCATGAAGCCGGACCCCAATGCGGCACCTCCGCGAGGGTGCTGATTGTCCATGCCCGGCGGCAATTGGTTCCTGAATTGCGGAAACTGATTGAAGAACTCTTCAAATTGCTGCTGCTGGCGGGGGGCGGCTTCGCCCTGGCTGTCGGCCGCGTTGGCATATTTCACTTCAACGCTGATGACGGCCGGCATCACGCGGTCGACCAGGTCGGCGAAGCCTTTGGAGGGATCAATCGCCGCCTGGGATTCGGCGCGGACTTCATGGGGGGGTGCCACAACGAGCGAAGTGGCTAGGGCTGTCGCGCTGAGAAGTCCGGCAGCAAACAGGCCAAACAGGGTTTTCCGGGTAAGGGTGAATGAGGCTGACATGTAAATTCTCTCCATTGCAGGTGAATCGATAGTGAAGAGATAGGCGTTCCCGGCTTACATGCAGGTTTCGGCTGGGTGAATTCTTTGTAATGTTTGGCTAGTTCGTGATGTCGCGAAGGGACGCCTGTTCATCCGCGGTCAGGGCCGATTCGGCATTTAGCCCCGAGACTTGGCGCCTTCTCAGTATGAGAACGAACCCCACGAGTATGATCACAAACGGAGTTGCCCAGAGGATGGCGGTGCGAGCGGTGAGCCGTGGCTTCAGCAGAACAAAATCACCATAGCGTGCCACGATGAAATCTGTGATTTCAACATCGCTGTCACCTTTGGTCAGGCGCTCGCGGATAAGGATGCGCAAGTCACGGGCCAGTGGCGCATCGGATTCATCGATGGATTGATTTTGGCAAACGAGACAGCGGAAACCAGTGGAAAGATTACGCGCACGAGCTTCCAGTTTTGCATCGCCCAGAATCTCATCGGGCTGCACGGCGTAGGCAGGTGTGACCAGCAACATAAAGAAAAGCAGAACCCATCTCATTCCGCAGGGACTCCTGCGGAAGTAATTTTCTGTTTTGGGGCGCCAACACGGTAACGGCGATCGGTGAGAGAAAGTACGCCACCAAAAAACATGATGAGCGCTCCGAGCCAGATCAGCGACACCAGCGGATTGAAATACATGCGCACGACTCTTGCGCCATCGGCGGTCCTGTCGCCCATCACCACATAGACATCACCGCTCAGGGTTTGGTGCAAACCCACTTCTGTCGTCGGCGTGCCTGCGGGTTTGAACTCGCGCTTTTCGGAAACAACATTGGCAATTTCGCGTGTCCCTTGGAATATCCGAAACTGTCCGGCACGTCCCGTATAGTTCTCGCCAGTTAAAGGTGTTTCTCCCCTGAACTCGACCGAATAACTGCCAACGTCGGCGCGGTCCCCCGGTTTCATCGCAATGATGTGCTCCACTTTCCACAGGGTAATGGCGATGATGCCGATGATCACTATGCCGAGCCCCGTGTGCGCCATTGTCATGCCAAGGCTTGAACGCGGAAGGCCCGCAAGACGAGAAAGGCTCGTGCCAAGAGGCGCACGAAAGAGTGCAATGCGATTTACCAAATCCCATAGGCTCCCGAAAATCAACCAAGCGCCGAGCGCTATACCCAGCGGTGCAAGCCACGGTCCGCGTTGGGTGAACACCAGCACGATCAGTCCTAATCCGATTGCCAATGCCGCGGCGACCCAAAGCCGTTGCAGCACGGCAAACAAATCGGCGCGTTTCCAGCTAAGCAAGGCACCAATGGGCACCAGTAGAAGAAGTGGCAGCAAGATCGGGCCGAAAGTGAGATTGAAATAGGGTGGGCCTACGGAAATCTTCTCACCCGTTATGGTTTCGAGCGCCAGGGGATAAAGTGTACCGATCAGAACCGAGGCACAGGCCGCGCATAGAAAAAGATTATTCAGAACCAGGCCGCCTTCCCTGCTTATGGGAGAGAAAAATCCCCCCGCTTTCAAGGCAGGCGCGCGCCAGGCAAAAAGCGC
>JAHFPK010000026.1:0-10569 GCA_023266715.1 Hyphomicrobiales bacterium
AACGGTCCAGTCAATTGTTGGAGAAGGAAGTGCTACATAGAACGGGACATTATTGTCTTTGGCGGCGAGCGCCTTCAGATATGTGCCGATCTTGTTGCAGACGTCGCCATTGGCGGTCGTGCGGTCGGTGCCGACGATGACCATGTCTACCTTGCCATGCTGCATGAAATGGCCGCCTGCATTGTCTACAATGATGGTGTGGGGCACACCGTGGCCGTTCATCTCCCAGGCAGTAAGCTGTGAACCCTGATTACGGGGGCGGGTCTCATCGACGTAGACGTGCACCGGAATGCCAGCCTCAGCCGCCATGTAAATCGGCGCTGTGGCTGTGCCATAGTCAACAGTTGCAAGCCATCCGGCGTTGCAGTGAGTCAGGATGTTTACGTTTTCGCCAGGGCCTTTTTTAGCGGCGATTTCCGCAATGAGCTTCAAGCCGTGTACTCCAATCCTGCGATTGAGCTCAACGTCTTCCTCGGCAATTTCGGCCGCACGCCTGTATGCGGCAATTTTCCGGTTTTCCTTGGGAAGGGCAAGCAAGTGAGAGCGCATTTGGTCAAGCGCCCATCGCAGATTGACGGCAGTAGGCCTGGTCCCATGCAGCTTTGCCCAAACGGCATTGATTGCACTTTCACTGGCGTCATCGCGCATTGCGATGGCAAAACCATAGGCGGCTGTGACACCAATCAGCGGGGCGCCGCGTACCCACATATCGCGGATTGCGGTGGCAACATCGTCCACTGTCCGAAGGGTTGCAATGCGAAATTCGTGGGGCAGCCACCGCTGGTCAATTACATCGATGGACCGACCATCCTCATTGAGCCAGATTGTGCGATAGTGACGATCCTTGACCTTCACTAAACCAGTCCCTTCTCAAGCCGTCTTGCCATGACATTTCCCCCTACATGCTATCGCGTAGTTGTGCTGCTGGATCAGTTTGTAGCACAGATTGGTACTGAATAGCCCGTCATCCCCGGTGTCAGGCTATGGGCCATATCTCCAGCACGCCGCGATAGATCATTTCCAGGGCCACATACAGGATGATCAGCAGCCCCACATAGGCAATCCAGCGGTGGCGCTGCAACAGCTTTGCAATCATCGACGCCGCCAACCCCATAAGGCCAATAGACAGCATAAGGCCGAAGATCAAAACCATAGTGTGATCACGCGCCGCACCTGCCACCGCCAGAACATTGTCAAGCGACATGGAAACATCGGCAATCACGATCTGCCAGGCGGCCTGGGCAAAGGTCTTGCGCGGGGCCGTGCCTGCTACGGTGCCATCGGCGTTCATGTCTTCAGAAGTGATGGCTTCAAGGGCTTCTGATTCCTCGGCGCTGCTTTGAGTGAGCTCGCGCCACATCTTCCAGCACACCCAGAGCAGCAGAATGCCGCCCACCAAAAGCAGGCCGAGTATCTGAAGAAGCTGTGTGGTTGCCCCGGCAAAGATAATGCGCAAGACGGTTGCCGCCATGATGCCAACAAGAATGGCTTTGTTGCGCTGCTCGCGCGGCAGGCCGGCGGCAGCGAGGCCAATGACGATGGCATTGTCGCCGGCAAGCACAAGGTCAATCGTAATCACTTGCACCAAAGCGACAAGCGCTTGACTGGACATCAGGGCTTCAAACATGCTTCACGCGCCTGAGAATAATTGGAACAATAATGACTGCGGCCGCAAGTGCCAGCAGGACGGCAGATAAGGGGTGGGTGACGAAAACAGAAGGGTCACCTTGGCTGATTGACAGGGCACGGCGGAACTGGGCTTCGGCAAGGGGGCCGAGAATCAGGCCGATGATGCAGGGCGCCACCGGGAATTCGTGACGCCGCATCAGGAAGCCGATGATGCCCACAATGAACAACAAAAGCAGATCGAAGGTCGAATTGCTCAGGGAATAAACACCAAGCGTTGAAAAAACCAGAATGCCGCCATAGAGCAGCGGCTGGGGGATTGAGAGCAAGCGCACCCACAAACCGACGAGCGGCAGATTAAGTACCAGCAACATCACATTGCCAATATAAAGACTGGCGATCAATCCCCAGACCAAGGTGGAAGAACCAGAGAACAACAGAGGCCCGGGTTGAAGATTATATTGTTCAAAGGCGGCAAGCAGAATTGCGGCCGTGGCTGAAGTCGGAAGCCCCAAAGCCAACAGCGGAACAAGCACGCCAGCAACGGCTGCGTTGTTGGCGGCTTCTGGTCCGGCCACACCTTCAATGGCTCCCCGGCCAAATTCTTCCGGATGTTTGGTGAGTTTCTTTTCGAGGAAGTAAGAGAGGAAAGTCGGAATTTCTGTGCCACCCGCAGGCAAGGCCCCAAATGGAAAACCAAGGGCGGTGCCGCGCAACCACGGTTTCCATGAACGACGCCATTCCTCCCGTGTCATGAAAAGTGAGCCCTTGATCGGCAGAATTTCCGCCGTGCGCAGGCTTGACTGCGATGCCATGAAGAGCGCCTCGCCAACAGCGAATAGGCCAACGGCGACCACCACGATATCAATGCCGCGCAGGAGACTGGGGTAGCCAAAGACCAGGCGTGGCTGGCCAGTCAATATGTCCGTGCCGACCAATCCGAAAGCCAATCCCAGGAGCAGAGCAGCAACACCACGGCTTATGGAGGCACCAAGCAAAGCCGATACAGTGGTGAAGGCCATGATCATCAGGGAAAAATATTCGGCGGGGCCAAACAGAAGCGCGAGCTTGACGAAGATCGGGGCCAGAAAGGTCAGCGCCAGGGTTCCCAAGGTGCCCGCAACGAAGGAGCCGATAGCAGCGGTTGAAAGGGCAGCAGCCCCCCGGCCTTGCTTCGCCATGACGTTGCCTTCCACGGCGGTCATGATCGATCCGGATTCACCGGGCGTATTGAGCAAAATGCTGGTGGTGGAACTGCCGTACATGGCGCCGTAGTAGAGACCGGCAAACATGATGAAGGCGCCGGTTGGATCGAGATTGCGCGTGACCGGCAGAAGCAGTGCAATAGTGAGCGCCGGGCCAATTCCCGGCAAAATGCCGATGAGCGTTCCAAGTGTTACGCCAACCAGCGACCACATAAGGTTGATCGGCGTTAACGCCGTGGCAAAGCCGTTCATAAGGGCGAGAAAGGAATCCATATCAGAGCAATCCCTTCAAAATTCCCGGAGGCAGTTGCAGGCCGAGTCCATAGGTAAAACCCACGTAAGCCAGAAGTACCAATAGGAAACCGACGATGGCGTCCCGTCCATAGCGCCTGCTGCCAAAGGCGAAGGCCACGCTCAGGAACAGAATGACTCCCGCTGGCACAAAGCCCAAAGGTTTTAACAGGTTCATATGGGCGATAAGGCCCGCTACAATGATGCCAACGCTTTTCCAGTCGGTTGGCTCGACCTCGTCAATGACTTCGTCACCGCCGCGATAACTCTTCCAGGCGATGTGGGCGCCTGTGGCCGCCAGACCAATAGCGATGATATAGGGGAATATCTGCGGGCCGACCCGGGCATAGCTCGGCGGCACCTGCATCTGCATGGTGTCGAAACCAATGACCGATGCGATGGCAATAAGGCCGAGGCCGATCGCAAGACCGGCCCCGGCTATCGTCTGCTTTGTATTCATCGCCTCACATTATTGAACGAGGCCGATGCCTTTGAGAATTTCCGTTGTGCGGGCATTTTCAGCAGCGACCAGCTTGCCGAAATCATCGCCCGGGAGATAGAGGTCTGTCCAGTTCTTTTCTGTGAGAACCTTTTTCCACGCGTCGCTCTTTACAGCTGCATCCACGGCTCCGAGCAAGGCGTTCTTCTGGGCGTCATCGAGGCCGGGAGGGGCTATGATCGCACGCCAGTTAGCGAGATCAACATCAACGCCCTGTTCCTTCAGGGTTGCGATGTCGATGCCTGCCTGGCGTTCAGGCGACGAAATTGCCAAGGCGCGCAATTCGCCAGACTTGATCTGGCCGGCCCATTCGCCATAACCGCTGATGCCAGCCACCACATGGCCGCCCATGACGGCGGCGAGCGCTTCGCCACCGCCCGAGAAGGGCACATAGTTCAGTTTCGCTACGTCCGCACCAGCCGCCTTGGCGATGAGGCCAGCGAGGATGTGATCGGTGCCGCCGGCGGAACCGCCGCCAAAGGCAACCGCCCCCGGATCAGCTTTCAATTTTGCCACGAGATCGTTCACGGTCTTGAGTTCGGAAGCAGCCGGAACAACGATCACTTCATACTCGCCCGTCAGGCGCGCAATTGGCGTCGTCATGTCGAGGGTGACCGGCGATTTATTGGTGAGAATGGCTCCCATCATCACGAGGCCGTTCACCATCAACACATTGCCTTTGCCTTTTTCCTGATCGATCAATTGGGCAAGGCCGACCGTACCGCCGGCACCTGGAACATTTTCAACCGTGCCGCCCTTGGCGCCCATGGCAGCCATGACTTCGGAAAGGGAACGCGCTGTCTGGTCCCAGCCGCCGCCGGGCTTTGCCGGAGCGATGATCCTGAGATCGTCAAGAGCCAAGGCCGGTGCGGCCATGCCGAAACAGCCCGTGGCCAATGCCATGGCAAACAGACTTACAAAAACGTGACGTCTTTTCATGATATTCTCCCATTACATTGTTAAACATTTGAGCAGCCATCTTCACGCGGCCTGGTCCTGCCCTTGGCAGGTGTCTTGGCCATACATATACTTGAATCCTGTCATTTTGCTGTCATCGGGAGCGCAATGCGCATTCTTGTCGTTGAGGATACTCAGGATGTGGGCGAGGCTATTGTCGCCTGTCTTGAGCGACTGGGCCATGCCGTCGACTGGCAGAAGACCGGACCTGATGCCGAAGACGCCCTGAAAGTCCAGCGTTATGATCTCGTCGTGCTTGATGTCATGCTGCCGGGCAAGGATGGCTTCGCCGTGCTTAACGGCATGCGTGCAGAAAAGATCGCCTCGCCGGTCCTTGTGCTCACTGCAAGATCGCAGATTGATGACCGGGTCACGGCACTTGACCATGGGGCCGACGATTATCTGGTGAAGCCCTTCGATTTCCGTGAACTCGAGGCAAGGGTCAGGGCGCTTCTCCGGCGCCCGGGCGGCACAACTACGGCCCAACTGCAGTTGGGCGATGTCATTCTCGATCAGGTGTCGCGCTCAGCCACCGTCGGGGGCAAGCGCGCCGAACTGACACGCCGTGAAATTGCCCTTCTCGAAATTCTCATGTCGCGGCCCCAGAAGGTTTTCAACAAGGCGGAACTGCTTGACCAGCTTTTCAGTTTTGGCGAGGACGCCGGACAAAACGCCATCGAACTCTATATCGCCAGATTGCGTCGCAAACTCCAGCCCGCACAAATGGAAATCCGGACCTTGCGCGGGGTTGGCTATCAGGCGGTGGCCCATGGTGAGTAAGATGCCATCCCTGTTTTGGCGCCTCACCACAGCAATCTCGCTTGTGCTTTTGTTGGGTGCCGGAACACTGGCCTATGCCGCTTACAATTATGCCCATACCGCAGCGGATGATGCCTATGACCGCTTGCTTCTGGGAGCGGCCTCGCAAATTGGTGAAACCATTCGCGTGGAGGATGAGGCCATCACCACGGATATTCCCGTCTCAGCTTTCGAGACGCTTTCAGTTTCACGACGCGAGAGGGTCTATTACCGGGTTATTGGACCTGATGGTGCGTCGTTGACGGGCTATGATGGTTTGCAGGTTCCCAGGGCGCTGTGGAAACAGGGTTCCAGCCCGCAGGTTTGGGATGCCACATTTGCGGGCTACCCGGTGCGTGTTGCCGCCCTCTCTCACTATGTTTCGGACCCCGCCGCAACCGGATGGACCACAATTCTTGTGGCCCAGACGCGCGATGCACGCAACGCACTAGCGCGTGAACTCACGCTTCGGGCCATGCTGCTTGTCGGCATCATGAGTGCCATCGCCTTGGTTGGCGTCATGCTTGCAACTCGCTACGCGCTGCGCCCCCTGCACCGCATTGAGGAAGCCCTGGGTTCGCGCGATCCCAATGACCTGACGCCGCTTGACGTTCAGGCGCCAATTGAAATTGAGGGGCTTACCCAATCCATCAATCATTTCATGGAGCGGCTTTCGGAACGCATGGACAGTCTGCAGCGCATGATTGCCGATGCGGCCCATCAGATCAGGACACCAATCACGGCCCTCACTGCCCAGGTCGAATTGCTGAAGCGCGAAACGGTTCCCGCCAAGCGCAAGCACCATCTCGCGCGCGTCGTCGCCCGCACCTCACAGATTGGCCGTCTGGTCAGCCAGTTGCTCAGCCATGCCATGGTGAGTCACCGGGCGCAAAGCATCACCGCAGCAAGAATTGATTTGGCGGAATTGCTCAATCAGGCCGTGGCCGATGCCATTCCTGCCGCCATGGACCGCGACATCTCGGTCGAGATGAATGTCGGAGCAGCACCGATCTTCATCGAAGGCGATTCCGTAAGCTTGCGTGAGGCCACTCGCAACATCATCGAGAACGCGGTGCACCATGGCGCGAGGACCAAGATCACGATCGCTATCGAAGCAAAGGACTCCCAAGTGGTTCTGGAGATTGGCGATGACGGGCCGGGCATTCCGGCCGCGCAATGGCCCGAGGTGACCAAGCGCTTCTTTCGTGCATCGTCGGAAGGCATTGGCTCCGGGCTGGGCCTGGCTATTGCTGCCGATGTTGCCAAGAGTCACGGAGCACTGCTTGAATTCGCGCAGGAAGAGAATTACATGTTTCTTGTGCGGATGATTTTTCCAGCGACCGAGCGCGACGCGTCATGAAATGCGGTTTTCTTGCCTGCCTATTCACGCTGCTGTCTGTGCCTGCCTTGGCCGGAACGAGTTATGAATTCAAGGCCATGGATTCCGAAACGGGGCATCTCAGGATAGAGGCCTCTGGCGACATTGAAGCCATTGAACCGCTCATCAGGGATTTCCAGGCATTGGAACCAACACTGTCCATCACCTATGTCGACAGCCTGACCAATGATCTCTACGGCATGATGGAAGATGCTTGCGCCAAAGGCGCAGCCGTTGCCGATCTGGTTTTCTCATCATCGGTTGATCATATGGTGAAGCTGGCAAATGATGGCTGCGCCCAGCCCCATATTTCACCCGAAACTGCCCGCACGCCGCCTTTTGCCAGCTGGCACGACGAGGTATTCGGGTTCACATTCGAGCCTGCAGTCATTGTCTATAATCGCAATCTGGTGCCGCCCTCGGATATTCCGCGCTCGCGCGACCAGTTGGTCGATCTCCTCAGAAACAAGGCCGACACCTACAACAATCGTATTGGCACCTATGACATTGCACGCTCAGGGATAGGCTATCTGTTCGGCTTCTTTGATGCGCAACAATCGAGTGCGTTCGGGCGGATGATGGAAGGCTTTGGCCGCGCCAATGCCCGGCTTTACTGTTGCACGGGTGAGCTTTTGCGTGACATCGAGAGCGGCAAAATTCTTATTGGCTATAACCTGCTCGGTTCCTATGCCTATGGCAGGTACAAGGCTGGTGCTCCTATCGGCATCGTCCTGCCGCGTGACTACACTCTTGTTCTGAGCCGGGCGGCGTTTGTGCCGGTCCATGCCGCCAATCCGCAGGCCGGCAAGAAATTTCTTGATTACCTCCTGTCGCTCCGTGGACAACAGATTGCCGCCGAAAAATGCTTCTTTTTTGCCTATGGGCAGGCGGCACCGGACGGCGTTGATGCCGCTGAGCCAGAGCTTCAATCTGGCATCTATCGCCCGATTCCCTTGGGGCCCGCGCTGCTTGCAGTCACAGACCGTCACAAAAAGGCGCGGCTGCTGAAAGAGTGGAAGCAATCGTTTCAGGCGCAATAGAGCAAGTGCGGGTGGGGATAACCTGAACATTACTTACTAATTTTCTAAGGCCAAAAACGCCTATTCCATGCAATCTTGGCGATTGGAGCAGCCTAGAGGATGCCTGGGCTTTCTTCCTTGCAAGCGCAAATCCAATCCCATATAACGCGGCGCACGAGACGTGCCCAGGTAGCTCAGTTGGTAGAGCAGCGGACTGAAAATCCGCGTGTCGGTGGTTCAATTCCGCCCCTGGGCACCATTCTTCCAACAGCGCTTCCCATTCAAATCCATTTCACGCTAGAAGAGTTTTTCTTCGAGGGAGACGATCATGGTGAAAACACCAGTTAAGAAAAAACCGAAAAAAGTGATAGCGCTTTTTCCCGAGGCGGCCTTCGGGCCGGCGCTGAATTCCGTCGGCATCGGCCAGGCGCTGAAGAAGCTCGGCCACAAGGTGGTTTTCCTGTCGGACCCCGGCTTCCTTGATGTCTACAAGGGCTATGACTTCGAGGCCCATGCGGTGAATCTGTCGGCGCCCATGCCGCCCGAGGAAATGGCGAAGTTCTGGGTGGATTTCATCAACGGTCACATTCCGAATTTCCGCAAGTCGCCTTACGATCAGATCGACAATTATGTGAAGGGCTGCTGGGAGATGATCGTCGAGACGGCGAAATGGGCGGAGAAGGATCTGCCCTCGGTGCTCGCCGCGGTGAAGCCCGATGTCATCTGCGTTGACAACGTCATCCTGTTCCCGGCGATCAAGCGCTATGCCCGCGACAACAAGAAGCCCTGGGTGCGGGTGATCTCGTGCTCGGAAAACGAGATCGAGGATCCGGATATTCCGCCCCATCTCTCGGGCTGCGGCGAGAAGGACAAAAAAGGTTTTGCCAAATACCGCAAGCATTTCAATGAAACGATCAAGCCGATTCACGATGGGTTCAATGCTTTCCTGAAAAGCGTGGGCGAGAAGAAATATCCGCTGGGGCAATTCTTCGAAGCAAGCCCCCACATGAATATCCTGCTTTATCCCACGGCTGCAAAATTCAAGCGCCGGCACAAGCTTCCGCCCAAGCAGTTCCAATATCTCGAAGGCTGCGTGCGGAAAGATGCGCCTTACAAAGTGCCGCAGTTCCAGGCGAATAATGACAAGCCGCTGCTCTATGTGAGCTATGGTTCGCTGGGCTCCGGCGATACGGAACTGCTGAAGCGGGTGATCGGCGTCATCGGGAAAATGCCGGTGCGGGCGCTGGTCAATGTCGGCGACTATCTTGATCAGTACACGGATATTCCGCCCAATGTGATCATCGACAAGTGGTATCCGCAACCTTCGGTGATCCCGAAGGTCGATGGCGTCATCCACCATGGCGGCAACAACTCCTTCACCGAATGCCTCTATTTCGGCAAGCCCGCCATCATCATGCCCTATGTCTGGGATGGCCACGACAATGCCACACGGGTTGAGGAAACGGGCCACGGCTTCAAGGTTGACCGCTACACCTGGAGCGATGACGAGCTGGCCGCCAAGATCATGGCCATGCTGACGGACAAAAAGATGAAGGCGAAGCTGAAGAAGACCTCGAAGGCCATGCGCGCCGAACACGGACCAACCAAGGCGGCGAAAATCATTGATGGGCTGACCCGCCGGAAGGTCGCCTGATGCCGACAAAGCTTGACAGTTCCGCGCCCCATCTCGCAGTGCCCGCAAGTTACAACGGCCCCTTCAAGGACTGGGGCGTGGTGCCCACGATGATCGAAGGGGAATCGCGCACCAGCGGCATGATCATTTCCAAGGGCCCCAACGGGGAAAGCGAAACCGGCATCTGGATCTGCACGCCGGGATATTGGAACTGCCATGTGACCAGCGACGAGTTCTGCCACTTTCTGCTGGGACGCTGCACCTATATCCATGAGTCCGGCGAGGCGATCGAGATCGGGCCGGACACTGTCGCGTTTTTCCCCAAGGACTGGCGCGGCACCTGCAAAGTGCATGAAACCATCCGCAAGGTTTACATGATCAGGTAGGCTTCACGCCCCGATCAATTGCCAGCTGATGTGGCCTTCGTCATAGGCGTGAAGCTCGCCCATGCTGATGTCGAACCAGATGCCATGTAGCGAAAGCTCCTTGCGGTTTTCCTTCATCCGTATCCACGGAAAGGTTCGCAGATTCGCCAGCGAATGCTCAATCGAGGCGCGTTCGATGTGGCGTTCGTGAAGAGCTGTATCGTGGCTCGCTGGAACGGCGCGGGCCACATCCTTGATGGCACGCATCCAGCTGCCGATGAAATCCGTGTGGCTCAAGGGTCCGGCATCGCCCACGGCGGCGCGAATGCCGCCACAGCGGCCGTGACCCATGACCACGAGATGTTCAACGCCAAGAGACAATACGGCGAATTCCAGCGCCGCACTTGTCGCGTGGTGCCCGCCATCGGGCGTATAGGGCGGCACGAGATTAGCGACATTTCGGACGACAAACATTTCGCCGGGGCCAGCGTCAAAAATGGTTTCGGGTGCGGCACGCGAGTCGCAGCACGCGATCATCATGATCGTCGGCTTCTGCAGGCCCTCGCCAAGCTTCAGGTAGCGGTCAGCTTCCGAGGCATAACGCCCTTTGCGAAAATTCGCATAACCATCGAGAAGCCGTTTCGGCAGGGCCATTGATCACTCCGGGACTATCGCTTCGTCTTGAACGAGGCTGTTTACGGTGTCAATTGCCGCTGCCCCAGGGACCGTGGAAGTCGCCTTCCCCGTCCAGCCGCTTGAAGCCATGGGCCCCGAAGAAGTCGCGCTGGGCCTGGATGA
>JAHFPK010000026.1:10579-16871 GCA_023266715.1 Hyphomicrobiales bacterium
GAAATATGCAAGCGCCGATGAAAGGGCCGGAAGGGGCAAGCCCTCCTGGGCGCCGCGGGCCACGATGTGGCGCAAGGCGGGCGTGGCCCCCTGCATCATGGTGACGAAATCAGGAGCAACCAGAAGATTGGTGAGGCCCTTGTTCTGTTCGAAGGCTGAGGCGATGGTGTCCAAAAATTGCGAACGGATAATGCAGCCGGCGCGCCAGATGCGGGCGATGGTGGCCATGGGCAGCGCCCATGAGAATTCCTTTGAGGCCGCCTCAAGCACCGCAAAACCCTGCGCATAGGCCGCGATTTTTCCGGCAAAGAGCGCAAGTTCCAGTTTGTCGATCAGGGAGTTGGGATCGCCGAGAGAGTGTGCACTGGCCTTTGCATAGGCCTTGGCAGCAGCGGCCCGCTCGGCCCGCGTGGACGACAGGCTCCGCGCCGCAACGGCCGCTTCAATGGCGGTTGCCGGAACGCCCATCATCTGCGCTTCAATCACCGCCCAGCGGCCCGTGCCCTTCTGACCGGCTGAATCGACAATCATATCCACCATGGGCTTGCCCGACTTGGGGTCGTTGGCGGCCAGCACAGCGGCAGTGATTTCGATGAGATAGGAATTCAGCCTGCCCTTGTTCCACTTGGCAAAGACTTCGCCGATGGCTTTGGGTGCCATCCCCAAGCCATCACGCAGCACGCCGTAGATTTCCGCAATCATCTGCATGTCGGCATATTCAATGCCGTTGTGGATGGTTTTCACAAAATGGCCCGCACCGTTGGGGCCAAGCCAGGCGCAGCAGGGTTCGCCCTTGAATTTTGCCGCAATGGCGGTGAGAACTTTTTCAACTCGCGCATAGGACGCCGGCGTTCCCCCCACCATGATGGAGGGGCCATGGCGGGCGCCCTCTTCGCCGCCCGAGACCCCCATGCCGATGAAGGTGAGCCCGCTGCCCTCAAGCTCCTGGAAGCGGCGCATGGTGTCTCTGAAATTGGCGTTGCCCGCGTCGATGATGATGTCATCCTTCGCCATGAGTTTTTTCAGCGCCGCAATCTGCTCATCAACTGCCTCGCCCGCCTTCACCATGATGATCACCGGTCGTGGCGGGCGGATGCTGGCAATGAATTCTTCCATGGTTTTGGATGGAATGAGATTGGCTTTCAATTCCCCGGCCTGAGCCATGAAGGCTTCGGTTCGCTCAGGCGTGCGGTTGAACACCGCGATGCGGTTTCCCTTTTCCGCGATATTTAGGGCAAGGTTGGAGCCCATAACGCCAAGACCGATAAGGCCGATTTCAGCTTGTGACATGTTTAACTTCCTCACTGTAATTTGCGCTGGTCAGATAGGCTTTTGAACGCCTGACCAGCTCGTCAACCGGCAGGGCCACATCGAGAGGAAGAGCTTTCTCGTCGGGTCCCGGAGCTTCAATGGTCGCAAGCTGGCTGTCCAGCAGGGATGTAGGCATGAAGTGACCTTTGCGCATTGCCATGCGGGCCGCGAGCAGATCGCGGCTGCCATGCAGAAAAATGAAGGTAATTGGCCGCCCTGCCGCTTCGGCAAGTTTTTGCCGGTAAGCTTTCTTCAAGGCTGAACAGGAAGCAACAGCGCCGTGCCCCTTGTCGCATTCTGCTTTCATGGCCTTGCCGATGATTTCCAGCCAGGGCCAGCGGTCCGCATCATTGAGGGGCGTTCCTGCCGACATCTTCGCAATATTGGAGGCGGGATGAAGCCTGTCACCTTCGATGAACGGACAGTTCAATTCCTTTGCCAGGCCTTCGCCCACACTGGTCTTGCCACAGCTCGTTACACCCATGACAATGACTGCCCCCTTGAACATCTCAAAGCACCGAAGTTATGCCGCCATCGACATAGAGGATGTGCCCATTGACGAAGGAGGAAGCCTCACTGCTGAGGAATATGGCAGCGCCCACGAGTTCACCAACTTCGCCCCACCGCCCGGCAGGCGTGCGCTTTTCCAGCCATGAGGAAAAATCCGGATTTTCCACGAGAGCCTGATTGAGCGGTGTCCTGAAATAGCCGGGGCCAATGGCATTCACCTGAATGCCGTATTTTGCCCAGTCCGCGCACATGCCCTTGGTCAACATTTTTAAGGCACCCTTGGTGGCCGCGTAAGGTGCAATACCGGGACGGCCGAGTTCACTTTGGACCGAACAGACATTGACGATTTTCCCGCGCCCACGCCTGATCATGTGACGGGCCACGGCCTGTCCCACAAGAAACGCGCTTTCAACATTTACCCGCATGAGCTCACGGAATTTTTCTGGCGGAAAATCTTCCAGAGGCGTTCTGAATTGCATTCCAGCATTGTTAAACAGGATATCAATTGGGCCAATATCCGATTCAATTTTGGAGACAGCTTCGGCGACACTTTCCTGTGAGGTGACATCAAAATCAAAGCCTTGAACCTTGAATCCTTTTTGCCGCAATGCCGCAACAGTATTTTTAAGCTTGGCCCTGTCGCGGCCATTCAGAATGATTTCAGCACCTGCGCCGGCCAGCCCCTCGGCAATAGCCAGACCAATGCCCTGACTTGAGCCCGTAACCAGAGCGCGCTTGCCGGAGAGATCAAAGAGCTTCCTTGACATCGGGTCTTTCAATTTCGCTGATATCTGTTGAAAAGACTAACCAGCATTTAGCTTCGCGCTCAAGGCCAAATATGCCCTATTTATGCATGCCCTTTCACTTTGCAGTGGAGTTTGTTATCGGTAATGCCTCTCGCTTCTCGATCAATTAGACAGGGGTTGCCTATGTTCTACGGCGTAGTTGAAGGCACAGGTTTTGAAGTCCTCGATCCACGCTTCAATGAATGCCTCATTGGGCACGCACGGGTCGAACGGCTGTGGACCGGAGCGCGCTGGTCGGAAGGTCCTGCCTGGTTTGCGGCGGGGCGCTATTTGGTCTGGTCTGACATTCCGAACAACCGCATGCTGCGTTACGATGAAACCGATGGGTCGGTTTCCGTCTTCCGCAGCCCTTCAAATTATTCCAACGGAAATACGGTTGACGGCCAGGGCCGTTTGGTCACCTGCGAGCATTGGGCGCGGCGCGTGACCCGCACCGAGCATAACGGGTCGATCACGGTGATTGCCGATAACTACGAGGGCAAGCGCTTCAATTCACCCAATGACGTGGTGGTAAAATCAGACGGCTCGATCTGGTTCACGGATCCGCCCTATGGCCATCTTATCGACTATGAGGGTGAACAGGGGACTAGCGAAATTGGCAACAATAATGTTTACCGGGCTGATCCGCTTGATGGAAATGTGACCCCGGTCTGCGTTGACTTTGACAAGCCAAATGGGCTGGCATTTTCACCCAATGAAAAATATCTCTACATCGTCGACACGGGCGCCAGCCACAAGCCGGGCGGCAACAAGCACATTCGTCGCTTCGAGGTGAAAGAAAGCGGCGTAGCGCTGGGGAAGTCCAAGATTTTTGCTGATTGCACGGCAGGGATTTTCGATGGTTTCCGGGTAGACCGCGATGGGCGCATCTGGACCAGCGCCGGCGATGGAGTTCACTGCTATCTCCCCGATGGCACATTGATTGGCAAAATCTTGATCCCTGAACTCGTGGCCAATGTGTGTTTCGGGGGTGCAAAATTAAACCGGCTCTTTATTTGCGGCTGCACCTCGCTTTACTCGGCATATCTCGGCGTCAACGGCATTTCGCCCTGCTAGAATAGTTTTGATAGACGCCTATCAGGAATTGACAAAATTCCGGCCAGGAGTCCATATGGGGCATGGCAAGAGTTACCATTGAAGATGTGGCCCTTGAAGCAGGTCTCAGCGTTGCAACCGTTGACCGGGTGTTGAATGGGCGCGCCGCGGTGCGGCCGCAAACTGCCTCGCGGGTTGAAAAAGCCATCAGGCATTTGAATTATCAACCCGACCGGCTGGCCGCACGTCTGGCAAAGGGCAAGGAATACCGCTTCTGTTTTGTGCTGCCGGAGGGCAACAACAGCTTCATGATCGAGCTTGGCGAAGAGGTTCGCGCCAATGCCTCCCGCATGGTTTCCGAGCGCGTCCACATTGATCTCCGCCTCACCGATGTGTTTGACGCAGCGACACTTGCCACAACATTGGACGGCATTGGCGATATCTATGACGGGGTGGCCGTGGTGGCCCTTGACCATCCACGGGTGCGGGAAGCCATCAACGGGTTGGTGGAGCGTGGTGTTGCGGTAGTCACGTTGGTGTCTGACGTGCCGAGTTCAAAGCGGTCCCATTATGCAGGCATTGACAACTCAAGCGCGGGCCGGACCGCTGCAACCCTGATGGGGCGCTACCTCGGCAACAAAAATGGCAAGGTTGGTTTGATTGCGGGTTCACTTTCACTCAGGGATCACATCGAGCGGCGCTTTGGTTTTGAGCAGGTCATGCTGCATGAATTTCCACATCTCACCATTCTGCCCGTTCTGGAATCGCGCGATGACTGGCAACGGGTTGAAAAAGTTACCACCCAAATGCTTGCCGAACATCCCGATCTCATCGGCATCTACAATGTGGGTGCGGGCGCGCGCGGTATCGTCACCGCCTTGGAAAACGCCGGCCGGCAAAAACAAATCACTTACATCGCCCATGAACTTACCGATCACACCCGCCGGGCTCTGGTTGATGGCACAATCGACGTGATCATCAACCAGAATGCGGGCCATGAGGTGCGCAGCGCCGTCCGCGTTCTCATGGCGAAAGCTGACAAAAGCCCCCTCATCGAGGCGATGGAACACATCCGCATTGATATCTTCGTTCGCGACAATCTTCCTTAGAGAAAGCCATCATGTATCTCGGTCTTGATATTGGAACCTCCTCGGTTAAAGGCGTGCTGATCGATGACCGGCAGAAAATCATCGCATCTGCGACATCTCTCCTGAAAGTATCACGGCTGCATGAGGGCTGGTCGGAACAGGCGCCTACCGATTGGTGGAAAGCCACTGGAAAAGTCTTGGCGCTTTTGAAAAAAGCAAAGCCAAAGGCCGTGGCAGCGGTTGAGGGCATTGGTCTTTCAGGCCAGCAACATGGGGCAACGCTCCTGGACAGTTCGGGCAAGGTCTTGCGGCCCGCGATCCTGTGGAATGACGCTCGTTCCTTCGCCGAATGCGTCGAGATTGAAACACGCGAACCGCGCTCGCGTGAAATTGCCGGCAACATTGCCATGGCAGGCTTCACCGCGCCCAAACTGCTCTGGATCAAAAAACACGAGCCCAAGA
Organism: Hyphomicrobiales bacterium; assembly: GCA_023266715.1. Lineage (GTDB taxonomy): Bacteria > Pseudomonadota > Alphaproteobacteria > Rhizobiales > Aestuariivirgaceae > Aestuariivirga. Next base: position 15,792 of record JAHFPK010000026.1, read on the forward strand.
TATTTGAGAAAGTTGCAAAGGTTCTGTTGCCCAAGGACTATGTGCGCCTGTGCATGACCGGGGACTATGCCTCGGACATGTCCGACTCGGCGGGAACCCTTTGGCTTGATGTGGCAAAACGTCAGTGGTCGGATGAATTGCTGGTGGCGTCCGATATGCGGCGCGAGCAAATGCCAAAGCTTTATGAGGGTTCGGAAGCAACGGGCCGACTTTCGCCTACCGTTGCCAGGGCCTGGGGCATGCAAAAGCTGCCTTTTGTTGCAGGTGGTGGTGGCGATAATGCGGCGTCCGCCTGCGGCATGGGCGCTGTAAACCCCGGGGCCGCATTTGTTTCCCTTGGCACATCGGGCGTACTGTTCGTCTCCAACGACAAATTCCGCCCCAACACCAAAGGCGCAGTGCATGCCTTTTGCCATGCGGTGCCCGATACCTGGCATCAGATGGGCGTTATTCTTTCGGCCACGGCAAGTCTGGAATGGCTGGCCAGCCTGTTGAAAACACCGGCGCCAAAGCTCACGCAAAAATTGGGCGATAAAATAAATGGTCCGTCATCGGCCATTTTCCTGCCCTATCTCTCGGGCGAGCGCACGCCGGTGGCCGATGCGCAGGCGCGGGGCATTCTGCTGGGGCTTGGCCATGAGACCGATGCCAATGTCCTGACCCATGCGGTGCTCGATGGCGTTGCCTTTGCTTTCCGTGATTGCCTTGAAGCCCTGAAGGCTGCGGGCACAAGCATAGACCGTGTCACCGCTGTTGGCGGTGGCTCACGCTCGGGACTTTGGCTCAAGATCATTTCCACCGTCCTTAACATCCCCGTCGATGTTCCGGCCGATGGGGATTTCGGCGGAGCCTTCGGAGCTGCAAGACTTGGTCTCATTGCAGCGACAGGCGCATCAGTCGCCTCCGTGTGCAAGGCTCCCAAAACCGCCAAGACAATTTCACCAAATGCAAGACTGCATGCAGCTTATGAAGACACCTACCACCGCTACGCCAAACTCTATTCCGCGACGAGGGAGATCAACCGCTCATGACAAAGTTTTATTCCATCACGGACCCCATCAAGTATGAGGGACCGGACTC
>JAHFPK010000027.1 GCA_023266715.1 Hyphomicrobiales bacterium
ATCCATGCGCGCGTATTTTTCGGTAAGCAGGTTACGCTGCTGTACTTGGGCCTCGTTCAGGTCATCGAGATAGGAAGAAAGCATTTCCTCTGTCCATGTTTCAAACAGGCTGGAACGTATCATCTTGAAATTGTCTGGCGCGCTCTGACATGGCGCGTGCCGTGCGCTTCTTACGCACACGAACATTTGCCACTCCAGATCCAGAACATTTTCCAGAAGCGCCTGCTTCACGAATGCCTCGACCTCCCTTCGCGCATTTCGCTGGTGATCAGAGATCCGAGCAACTTTGGCAATTCGTCGATTTTGTCGACGAATTGCACAAGCTTTCCATATTCATCCCTGAGTGACTGTTTGGCAGCGGATCCACAGCTAACCCCCAAGGTAAGCAGGCTGACGCCATTCTTTTTGCAATAGCTGAGCGCATCGCCAACGCCGCAACCCCAATTGGAAGCTCCATCGGTAATATGTATGAATAGCGTATTTTTTCCTGGAGTTTTGGTACTGAGCGCAGTGGCGATAATGGCTTCCCCCGAGGCGGTTTTTCCATGCGGCAATACCGTCAACATGCAGCCACCGCGGAAAATCTCGGTGATGCGGCAAGTGTTCTTGACTTCATTATAGGCAAAGAGCCTGGCGTTACTGGAATAGGACTGGATCGCCGAAAAAAGTGTCTGGTAGATCATCTCGGCCCTATCCCATTTGGCCGGATCTGCCATGGATCCGGTAGCGTCCACCAGGAGAACAACGTTTTTCCTCAAATCAAATTCATGTTTCTTCTGCTGGAAAACAGTACCCGTGGTATGCGCCCGGTACAACCGCCGGCTATGGATTGTTCCTGAAGTTAGCCCTCGATTAAAAATGCTATTACGCTCCGCGGCAGTTCTCATCACCTGTTTCAGTTTGTGAAGGAGCGCCTTGTCAACCTTGTTCCGCGCCACCATGACGATATCGTTTCCCTCGATACGCACGACGCCTTCGGCGTTAGCTACGTTTCCTTTCACCTGCTCGGTAAAGTCACGATTTTTCTGGGGGATGGTACGCTCGATCAGCGAGGCATAATTGACGATAGTCGCCTTGACTGCCTTCCTGTTTTCTTCCTCGCGAGCGAGATCCTCATCACCCATGTCCGGAATCAAGAATCTGTCGCTGCGATCTCCAGGCCAGAATTTGATATAACGCAGCAGCTTATTCCAGACCTCGATGTACAAATCAAGGCGATAGTTACCGCGTTCAGCTATCCCGGCGATATTTGCACAATCCCGACGCAAAGCAGGAACGATCGTATTCATCAGATCGATCGGTTCTTTATAAAATTGGTCGAGAGTCTTGCGCCTCACTAGACCGCCGGAAGTCCGGTCGACAAAGCCTTCAAGGTACTTATCCTGATCCCGATCTGCTGCCAGTCTCCACCATAAGTGCAGCATCTCGGACACGGTGGGCGGGTCGACCAGCGTGCGGAGCGTTTTATCGATACGCCAATTGCGGGCAGCCTCGGCGTAATAGCCGAGAACGCTTTTATTCGCCAAGCCGTCAACATAGACGTTTTCACAGAGACTAAAGAACAGATCAAACTTATACTCATACTGAGGCTCTAACTGCAGCTTTATCTTGGCGATCTCACGCAGCCTTTCGCTCCATTCGATCGTTTTGTAGGCCTCCTCAACCATGATGCCAACCATGAGGTCGGTCTTCGCCGCGGGTACCGGGTAACGCCCCATGATCGGCGTCGGGTCGAGTGCAAGCGCATTTTCCAGCACCATGCCTGACCAAACGATTTCCCCGACATTACGCCCGATGAAAGTGGCAATCTTTCTAATGGCGACCAGCAATTTCGCCAATTCCACTGGTTCTATCGGCGACTTGTCCCTTCTCCAGAAATCCGAGTAACCTCCTTCGCCAGGAATCACGAATCGTTTTATTTCGACTTCTTTAGTCAATACCTTGGAGCCACTGTCCGTACTCATGAAAGCCTGGCCTTCCGGTTGCTTGCTGCTGTTTGCCCAGCGTTGATACCCTATCCCATATATTGAACGTACTCCGTCTTCCCCTTCTCTACTTTGCCAAGATTCACATGGAGAGACAGCAGAACCGACTCGAGTGTCTGCTTATCTGCCTGAAGGCTGGTCACGATCGCATCCCTGAGGCTTCCGCCTGCGGCGATCATTTCCCCGATCATGAGTATTTTGCGCGTGGAAACTTCAACGCCAAGCTCTGGATTCCCGCGGATACTGTTAGCTACTTCAATTATTTCTTTTGCCTGATCGCAAGTTACCCCGGTTTTCTTTTGAAGTATCTCGGCCTCAACCTCATTGGGTAGAAAATCCATGGTAGTTACGTAGAATCGGTCCCTTAACGCTGGATCGAGCAATTCCGTGCCAACGAACTCGGCGCCTTCATTGAGGGTGGCAAAGAAGACTACGCCATCAGCGACTTGCAATAATCCCAACTCGTCCATCCAGACCTGACGATCATCGGACAGAATGGAAAACAGCATGTTCAGCGCCTTGGGGTGCTCGGGACGGTTAATTTCCTCCAGGTGAATGACGCAGTTAGGCGTCTGGATCGCCTGCGGAAACAAGAACTGCTTGTACTTTGTTTCGCCATTCTCAAGGGCATATTCGCCGAACAGCTGCCCTGGTTCGGACAGGATGCCAATCTGGAAAGTCGCCAAAGGCAATTTATGAACTGCGGCATATTGCCGCACCAGTGAAGATTTTCCACAGCCTTGCTTGCCGACGACCAAGACATTGACTGGGTGCTTTTGGGATATCTTATTAAACTTTTCGAGAAAGCCTTGGGTCTCCGTGCTCACATAGTAATAGGGATCAATTTTCGGCACGAAAATACTGTTTGCGCTAAGAGATGTCTTCATGATGTTCCATAGCAATTATTGAGCTAACTGTGCGCTCCAGTTTCAGGATAGTGGGCTACCTCCGGCATTGCCGGGGATTGTTTCTAGCTGCGCCAGCTTGATAATTAAAGGGATGCACAGGTCGAACTTGTGGCGAGGACAACAATCTCGACATCGGCTGTGCACTATCACTCTGCACACCTAGGACGCCACAACCACCATGTCAAGCAGGCGCGAAAATATATATGCCGCTTGAAAAATAAAGGGCTGAAGGAACGAGTTGGTTGAATAGCCAAAACCTCTTTCCCTCAGTATTGCAGGGTGCTAAACGTGCTCCCGGAAGCTAAGCTTGCCTTCCTCATGACGGCTGCAAGTCAAACTCTCAACATTTCTCAACCACCGTTTCCAGACACCACCCAGCGGATGACGGTTGGCAGTACATTGCCCACGTAAAGGATCAATGGGGTCTGGCGTTTGCCATTTGCATGTCCTGCATGGCTTGGAGGTTCCTTCTTCAACATGCGGCTGGTTTTGCACATTCTTCTTCGCATCCATAATCTACTCCTAAGCTCCCAAGTCAAATTCTTCCAGATAACGAGAAAAGAGGGGCGATGCTTTGCCCCCCCCACACGCATTTGAGTTAAATATCAACGTCAAGAAACTCCAGGTCTTCTGCGCCGAAATCCTGCTCTTGACGGGCAATGATGGTGTTTTGCCCATAAGTCGGAATGTCGACGAAGCGTGCGCTATATCCCGAAACCCGGACAATCAAATCATGGTGCTTTTCCGGTTCCCGCTGTGCAGCCCTCAACTCTTCGGTGCTGACCACGTTAAACTGGACATGATCGATGTTCAGATCAAACCAGGTGTTCATATAGGAATGCCAAATATCGAACCCGTGCTTGGAGCGCATAATGGGCACAGATAGCCGTTGGTTCAACAGATTGGCTTTCTGGTTTTTCTGCACTTTGGCTACGGAACGCAACACTGCCGTTGGACCTTTCTTGTCGGTTCCCATATAGGGCGAGATCCCGCCATCATCCGCCGCCTCGCCGCCAAAACGTCCATCAGGCGTTGGCCCGGTGCGCGAACCGACTTCCATATATGCACCGACTGCCTGACCGACGGGAAGTACCGGGCCGCCAGAGTAGTTGGTGATCTTGCGCATTTCGCCGCCAATGATGTCCTCGTAGAACGATGTGATGATCTCATCGGCATAAGGGTCGTCATTGCCCCACTTCGGCGCCTTCCTGAAGTCTGCGCGCATCTCGTCGAAGCCTTCCCAGTTGGCCATCAGCGCATCATTGAGCTGTTCGAGCGTGTACTTCTTGTCATCAAATACCAGCTTCTTGATAGCGACCAGTGAGTTGGCCGCCACAATGGTGGTGACTGGATTTTGCCAGCCGTTTGGCTGTTCGGAAAGAGCGTTGGCATCCATGCCCAACTCCATGCAACCATCATCGATCGCCGAAACGAAGGGCATCTGCATACAACGGATTTCGAAGTATCGTGAAACATCCTTGGTGCTGAGGCACATTTGAAGGGCGTATCGATACTGCTTGCGGAATGCCTCAAGAACGTCGTCGAACGTTTTTAAGGTCTCGATACCCCCTGTATTCGGGCCAAGCTGCATATCGGCATATGACCAATCGTAGCCATCGTTCAATGCAACTTCCAGGATTTTTGCCGGAAACAGCGCGCCACCGCCCTCGGAGCGGGTCTTCTGGGTTTTCCTGCGGCCAGTCACACCGGGAGACATGCACAGGACACATGCCCAGCTATGCGCTTCTTCATTGGTGGCACCGTTGCCGGTAATGGAATATTGGGAATATTCCAGCATCTGGTTCGTTCCAATATCGTCATTCTTGATCGACGGATAGCCCAGACCATCGCGAATACATTCAAATACCCAGTGCAGGGTCTTCTCCCTGTTCTTCTTGGAATAGCGGAAAACAATTGAAGGTTCGGGAGTTCTGATTCGCTTGGCGCCTTCCAGAATTGCATCGGTCATGTCGGTGCATGCATCAGAGCCGTCCGCATTGGTCCCGCCAACAGTCAGGATGAAAAGATCGTTCGCACCCGGGAAAATCTCCCGATACCCTCTGGATTTTCCGGCGCCATGCTCGGAAACCTTCAACCGTTCCATCTCCACCAGTTCAACCACTTCCATGTGATCCATTGGCTGAAAGCTCTTGTCGATGACGCTGGCCTTGTAGTAGGGCCATAGCAACGAATCCTCCTTCTGTGCATAACCGCTGGCATAGCGTTCAATAGCGTGGCAGATAAGAAATGTGAAAAACTTTGCCTGGAAGGCATCCTTGAGACCTTTGCAAGGTTCGGCCGGAACGCGATGGCAGATATCGGCGATTTCCAGCAGTTCCGCCTGGCGCTTCGGATTAGTCTCGAAATGTTCGGCAACAATCTTGCACAGACGCCCTTGCCGTCTCGCCCAGCTGATGACCGCCTTGCAGGCGATGATCATCGCCTTCCAATTGTCGATCTTTTCGATGTAATCCAATCCTTTGGTGCCGTCCCAAGGGAATGCCGACATTGCCTTCTGGGCGTCTGCAATGTGGCTTTCCGCCAATTTGATTCGCGCCAGCAACCCGTCCTGAAGAACGGTTTCGTAAGGAGGAACGATACTGTTGTAGCCCGACACAAAGGGCGGAGCCTCCATGCTGCTGAACTGGTACATTCTTCTCAGATCGGTAGGATCAAAATAGGGCTGGCATTTGGCTTGCAGGCTGTATGGCATCCAGTATTTATGGATTTCAGCCGCTTCCTCCGCAGGCTGTGGCGCATAATCGCTCATCAGAAAATCCTGAACCCCCATACTGGACAGTTCAGGATAAAGCGGAAACTGGTTCGGATCTTCAGCGTGGTAACCCACAATGCATTCATCCGGCTGAAGAACCAAGGTGCTTTTATTGAGGACATTTGCCAAACCCAACGCCCGCCGGATCACTTCTGGCTGGCCGATACTGGCCTTATGCGCCTCGGTAATATAGCGCATGCGCTCTATACCGGCACGGACCCCCTTCTCAACGAACTCCCCTGCGGAAGCATGTTTCCAGCGGCAACGTTCCTTTAACCGTTTGGTGCGTGCAGTCGATGGCTTCTGCAGATGCTCATGCAACTCATCTGCCGGAATCTTTGCCTCTGCGGGGTTTTCTGGGGAAAAATCAAGGGTTTTTCCCCGGTACTCCAATACTTTTGCGCTTAACATCTGGTTCATGTCAGTCTCCTCGATATATGAGATGGATTATCGTTTCAATCGAAAGGAATCACATCGTTTGCTGTTTTCTGTTACTGGCTTGGAAAGCCAATATTTGCCCTTTTCGTCTTCCTTTTCCAGTACGCAATCGGCTTTACCGGCCTCATAGTCGTCTGCATCTTTCGGGACCGAGAAAAATTGGGCACATTGTTTACAAGTATCAGCTTCCATAATTTATCCTCCGTTTACATTTGCCATACACCGCACACCAGCATCACGACCGCTTTCGTTTTCGCCCGTTGTGATACCAACCAACCCGCCAATTGTGACACTCCTGATACCAACCCGCTTTAGGCCGTTTGCTAGTGGCAACACCTTTTCGGGTGGGTTTTCTTTCACACCCTTGTACTGGTATTCATTCTCCCTGCCCAGAGATGTGTACTTGCCTTCTCCATAAACATGATAATTGAGTATATCCACGCCTTCCAGTTGGCTTGAGTATTTGCTCAGACAGGCAATGAAATCAGCAAAATCTTGTTGAGAATCATTAAATCCCGGGATTACCGGAATATGGATACGAACGTTGGCTCTCGCCTCGATTAGACGATCGATGTTGTCAAGAACCTGTTTGAGTGGGCAACCAATAACTTCCGCATGTTTTCGGGGATCCATCGATTTCAAATCGACGATAAACAAGTCAACAAACTCAAGCAGGGGTTGGATAACTTTCCAGCTCTTCGGGAAGCACGATGTCTCAATGGCAACATGAACATTTCTCTGCTTGATCCGTTTCGCCAATTCCAAGGTGAATGCGGGATAAAGCAGCGGATCCCCGCCACTTATGGTGACGCCACCACCGCTGTTCCGGTAGAAAGGTTCATCAGATAATACCTCCCGCAATATCTCTTCAAGCGACATCGCCTGCCCAACAGATTCGCGGGCTTCGGTAAGGCATACGGCCACGCAGCGCATACAGTTGGTGCACTTGCTTCGATCAAGATTAAGAACCAGACCCTTGCCTGACCCCTGTATGAGGGTAGAAGCACCCGTCGGGCATACCGCAACGCAACGTCCGCAACTGACACAACGTGCTTTATTGTAGTAATACTCTTGTGCAGGTTTCTGGGTTTCTGGATTGTGGCACCAAGGGCACTTCAGCGGACAGCCCTTCAAGAACACGGTGGTCCTGAACCCAGGCCCATCCTGCAGGCTGAAGCGCTGTATTTCGGTGATCAAAGGAATTTTCACGGCAACCCCCACGGCAACCCCATCAATCACGCCATCTACCGGTGGATTTTCCACAGAACAACCCTTTGTTTTAATTTAATTACCTTTTAAATCAAAGATATTCTACGTCCACACTCCGCTGATTCAGGCTTGTACAATTTAGATTTGCATACTACCGTAAATACTTGAAACCAGCCATAAATACAAACCTATTCTTGTCGTCCGCCCAGCGCGATACTACCGTTCTCGCATTACTTTCAGCGTCTCTGGAAACTTAGTCACCTGCCCTCTGCCAGCACCCGCAGTTGCTTTACCACGGTCTGCCGTCGTTTCCATCCGGCGGTAAACACACAACCGCCCCCTCACCGACTTTCTGAATCCGCCCCGTCATGATCTTGCATCCGCCTTGCTCCATCAGAAGTTTGGCCATAATCGTATTCAAAAGTTCTGGCCTGCCCAATAAATCATGATTGAAACGGCAGTGGCCCAATAATCCACTTCTGCGAGTTTGCTCGCATCACCCAAACGTATGATTATGGAAACACCTTCTTCTCAAAGAACTGGCCGACAACCACAATGTGCCGAACGGCAGTTAACGCATTCGCATTCATCAACACAAAACCTCTGTCAATGCTAATAACTCATCCACAAATAAGATAGAATGCCGCCGTTCATCGGAATGACGGTGGTGATAACAGGGAAGGTTCCGTCACGAAAGTGGCGAATAAGTTCTTGACAAGAGTAGAACCAGAATAACTGGTGACCCCAGTAGCGCCCGAGCGCACTCTCAACAATCAGCGATGATCACTCTTACACGGTTCTGTGGTTGATTTACATTTTTAATTTCCAGTTGGAGCAAATCTATGGCTGACAATAGCCCCAAGAAAGACATCACATTCTTTCACCCGGATCTGCTAGATATTTCGGCCGATGGCCAGGCTTGTCTGAAGGGATATCGTTGCAAAAGTTGTGGGCAACTTGATTTTCCCAAGTTGAGTCCCTGCCCAAACTGCTGGGGGGAGGAGTTTGAGGTTGTTCCTCTCAGCAAAACAGGTCGGCTTTACAGTGTGACCGACATCTTTATTGCCCCTGCCGGAATGGCCACGCCTTATAGCTTCGGGTATGTCGATCTTCCGGAGAACTTGCGGATATTCGCCCAGTTGGAAGGCCCTCCAGGTTCGTTCAAATGCGATGATGAAGTGGAATTGACAACCGGAACCATCCGAATGAACCGTGATGGCCTTCCCATTACGAGTTACAAATTCAAGAAGACCAACTGACTTAATGGTTACCGTCAAGGGGGCGGATTACGGATTATGAAACTACAACGTGAAGTCTATATCGCCGGCGTAGGCGAAACAAAATTTGGGAAGCATGAACTAAATTACGACGCACTTGGAAGGATCGCCGCGCTTCAAGCCTTGCGCGATTCCAACATCAACCGGCCCAACGTCGTTCAGAGTGCCTACGTCGCCAATGCCACCAATGGTCTCGTGACTGGCCAGACCGTGTTGAAAGATCTCGGCATGTGCGGGCATATGCCGATCATCAATGTCGAAAGCGCGTGCTCGGCGGGAGGGATGGCAGTCCACATGGCGATCCGCGATGTGGCGACAGGATTTGCCGAGGTTTCACTTGGAATAGGCTGCGAAAACCATACTCTGGAACTGCAAGCCGGTACAACATTCAAGCCATCAATATCAGACATTGAAGGCATGCAAGGTTCGGTTATGACCGGGAAATACGCGTTGCGGGCGCAACGCTACATGTATGAAACCGGGGCCACTATCGAAGATTTGGCGATGATCACGGTGAAAAATCGCCGTCATGCCACCAACAACCCATTTGCATGGTTCAAGGGCGAGATCAGTGTCGAGCAGGTGATTGGTTCCCGCATGGTCGCGTCGCCATTGACACTGCAGCAATGCTGCGGCATCGCGGATGGCGCTGGTGCCGTGGTTGTCTGCTCGGCGGAGATGGTCAAGAAACTCGGCATCGAGAAACCTATCCGGGTTGCCGGCACGGTTGTACAGTCGGGGCCATATCACAATCGTCCACGCGACATTACCGGCGACGACATCACCGAAACGACCTCCGAGCAGCTTTACCATGAGTCGGGAATTGGTCCGGAGGACATCGATATTGTCGAATTGCATGATGCATTTACCATCTCCGAGTTGCTTTATTACGAATGCATGGGCCTTTGCGCAAAAGGTGAAGGTCTCAAATATCTGCGCGACGGCAACGCTACCTATGGTGGAAAATGTGTCGTTAGCCCGCGGGGTGGAATGTTGTCCTACGGACATCCTATCGGAGCTTCGGGAGCGGCGCAGATTGCTGCCAATGTCAAACAAATGCGCGGCCAGTGCCCTGGCTATCAGGTTGATCCGATCCCGCGGGTTGCCGTGTCCCATGTGACTGGCGGCGGGCTTGCCGGAACAGAGCATGCAGCATGTACGATGCACATGCTGGTAAGCGACTGGTAATCAACGAAAACAATGAGGGCGCGGGCATTCCCCGCGAAAAATTCATGACACAAGCGAAAAAGACGGAACGGGTAGCGCTGATTGTGGGTGCTGCCGACGAAATTGTTGAAGCCATCGCTCTGCGGTTCGCAGCACAGGGCACCAAGGTGGCTTTGTGCGGTGGAGCCGAGGACAGACTGAACGCTGTCGCGGCGCGCATAAAGAAGGACGGCGGACAGGCGTTGGCGGCGCCCGTCAATGCAGCAGATCCCCAAGCGGTAAAGGCGTGCGTGGAGTTCGTTATCCAGAACTTCGGCAAAATCGACATTCTCGTCAACAGTCCGGCAGAGCCGGCTGGCTTTCCGCTGTCCAAGCTTTCTGCGGAAGACTTTGCTGCATCGGTGAATACGATTCTGGAAGCCCAATGCCATTTCATGCGGGAGACTGTTCCCGGCATGCGTAGCAATGGCTATGGCAGAGTTATCAACATCGGCAGCCTCGCCTATCTGGGCAATCCCAGAGGCGCCAACGTAGCCGCAGCACAAGCCGGGCTTTTTGGACTCATTCGCTCGGTTGCCCTGGAAGCGGGCAGAGAGGGAGTGACTGTCAACAGCGTCATCAAGGGTGACATCGAGAACTCTTCGATGTCTGAGGAGGAACGCGGAAAAATCAGCAAGGGGATCCCCGTAAGGCGCATGGGCACCCCGGCTGACATCGCCAATGCTGTCGGATTCCTTGCGGGCAATTCGTCCAAGTATGTGACCGGACAGACGCTATTCGTGTGCGGTGGCAAGAGCGCAAAGTATTCCATGTCGGTCTAGGACTGAAACGTCATATATTCGAGAGGGTCAAATGGGCATAAATAACAGAGTGGCATTGGTGACCGGGTCTGCCAGCGGCATGGGCAAACAGGCGGCGCTGCGGATGGCGGAAAATGGCGCGGCGGTTGTCATCAATGACATTGACCAGGGAAGAGTCGATAGCACCGTAGCTGAATTTACCCAGCGAGGATTGCGTGCCATCGGCGCAGTAGCCGACATCAGCAATCGCGAAGCGGTCGAAGGCATGGTGCAAAAAACCGTATCGGAATTCGGTCGTATCGATATCCTCGTAAACAATGCTGGTCTGGATCGTGGCGGTCCCCTCAGGAAGATCAGCGAGGCCGACTGGGACATCGTCCTTGACGTCAACCTGAAGGGGGCATTCCTCTGTAGCCAGGCGGTGCATGGCCACATGGTCGAGAACAAGCATGGCCGCATCATCAACATTGCGTCACGCGCGTGGCTGGGTGGTGTCGGACAGTCTTCTTATTCTTCGGCCAAGGCCGGACTGGTCGGATTGACCCGGACGCTGGGACTTGAACTGAGCAAGAACGGGATAACATCGAATTGCATCGCTCCCGGCCTTATCCACACCCCGATGCTGGATACTTTGCCGGCGGAAGATCTGAAGGCTTTGCTGGCCATGCATCCGAGTGGAAGGCTGGGCGAGGTCGACGACATCGCGGATGCCGTCCTGTTCTTTGCCGATGACGATAGCGGGTTCGTCAACGCCCAGGTGCTGTACGTTTGCGGCGGCCGCAGCCTGTTTGCCGGTTGAGGTTTGGGCAAATGCGTGATTTTCTGTGTTAGACGCAGCAATGAGTAACGCGAGTTTTTTTTCAACCCTAAAGATTGTCGATTTGACCGGCGAACTGGGGCCATATGCCGGACGCATGTTCAGTGGCCTTGGCGCAGACGTTGTTCATGTCGAGCCACTTGCGGGAAATCCGCTCCGGCGGACCGGGCCATTCTATCGGAACACCCCCGGTCGTGACGCCAGCCTGCCCTTTCTGTATTTCAATGCGGGGAAAAGGGGGCTGGCGGTCGATCTCGAGTCCGAGGGCGGTCAGGAGGTGTTACGGAGGCTGTGCGCCAAAGCCGATCTGTTGATCGAGAGCTGCGACGTCGGCTACTTGAACCGGCTCGGGCTTTCCTATGACGCCTTGAGCGCCATGAATCCCAGGCTTGTGCAGACGTCGATCACACATTTCGGCCAAACCGGCCCCATGTCGACGGTTCCGGGCTGCGAACTCACCACTGCGGCGCTAAGCGGCTTTCTTTATCTGGCGGGCATAGATAACGACAAGCCCGTCCGTGCCCCCGATAATCAGACTTATCGCATGGCTGAAGCCTATGCGGCGGTGGGCAGCGCCATTGCCCTGTTCAATGCGCGGCGAACCGGCGAGGGACAGTTCGTCGACGTCCCCTGCATCGAAGCCGGAGCGATGGCTCTTGAGAATGCCGCCCAGTTTTGGGATCTGGAAGGCAAAATCCGTCGCGGTCACGGTCGTCAAGCTGGTGGTGGCACTATCCACCCCTGCACCGACGGTCACATCGTCATTGTGGCCATCATGGGTAGTAACAAGGTGATGTGGGACCCCTTTGTCGAATGGATGCGGCAAGAGGGTATCGAAGAATGGCGTGAATTCGACGACCCCAAGTGGCTTGATAGCGCCTATCGGTATTCAGCCGAGGGTTACGCGACATTCTGCCGGATATTCGAAGCTTATACGCGCAAGCACAGCAAACTTTATCTTTACGAAACTGGGCAAAAGTACAAGGTATCGGTAACCCCCATCACGAATGGCAAGGACTTGCTTGAGAACGCGCAGTTACAGCACCGCGGCTTTTGGCAGACTGTATACAACGACGCGCTTGGCGGAGATGTTACTTATCCCGGCGGCCCCTACGAATTCGGTGAGTTGCGTTGGCGATTTGGCCGAAACGCGCCACGGCTTGGGGAGCATACCCGCGAAATCCTCAGCGAACTGGAATATTCGCAGATGGAAATCGAAGCATTGGCCACGAAGGGAGCGATCTATGCAGAACATGGCTGAAGGCGCCCTGAAGGGGATCGTCGTTTGCGACTTTTCCTGGGTCGGCGCCGGCCCCATTGCCACCAGTGTTCTGGGGCAATGCGGAGCAGATGTTATCAAGATCGAAAGTATCACGCGGCCCGACATCTTGCGTAAGGGAGAACCCTTCAAGGACGGTATCGCCAAGGGTATGGACCGCAGCGGCTACTTCGCCAATCGCAATGCCAATAAGCGTGATATCGCGCTCAACATGAACCACCCCAAGGCACGGGAAGTGGCGATTCGCCTGATCGAAAAAAGCGACATCGTCATCAACAATTTCCGTGTCGGCCAGATGGAGAAATGGAATCTCGGTTGGGAGGATGTCCGGAAAATCAATCCACGGATCATTTACGTGACCATGTCCCTACAGGGGACAAGCGGACCCCATCGGCAATATATGGGGTACGGCGTAAACCTGAACGCCCTGTGCGGATTGACTGCCCGCGCCGCTTTACCCGGCAAAGTGCCTTTTGGCACGGGAACCAACTACACCGATCACGTGATGGTTCCCACCCATACGCTGTTTGGGATCATGGCGGCGCTGCTGGAGCGGGAGGTCACCGGCCGTGGGCAAACGGTCAGCATCTCGCAGTTGGAAGCGGCGTTGAGCATGGTGCCGAGTGATGCCATGTCGTACGCCGCCAACGGCGAGGTATTGCCACCTTTGGGATATGGAGACCTTGAGGGAGTGCCGCACGGAATCTATACGACACTTGGCTACCGCCAGTGGATCGCCATCGCGGTCTTTTCCGAAGACGAATGGGCAGCCTTTAAAACAGTGATGGGAAACCCGGCCTGGGCTGAGGAAGACCGCTTCCACACTGCCGAAGCGCGGCGAAAAAACGAGGAAGAGCTTAACTCCCGCATCGAGTCGTGGACATCCACCCAGTATTCCGATTGGTTGATGGATGAATTTCTGCGTCATGGCGTGAAGGCGGGTGTGATCAGGGATGCGCGTCAGGTCATTGACGACGAACATTTGCGGCGGCGCGGATTCTGGTCCTACCTCGATCATCCAGTGGTCGGTAGAACACTATACAACCGTGCGCCAATCACTTTCTCCAAGACGCATATCCGCATGGAAACGGCGGCGCCATCCATTGGGCAGCACACCAATGAACTGTTGGCCGGGATGCTTGGATATTCCGAGCAGGAGATTAATCAACTGACGGCAGAAGAAGTGCTGATTTGATGCTGGCCGCCAATACGCTTTAGGAACCTAGACATGGATTTTTCATTATCCCAAGAAGAGGCGATGCTGAAAGAAATGGCTCGCCAATTTACCGAAAAAGAGCTGCTTCCGCTCGATAAGGAATTGCTCGACCGTGAAATGCGGATGTGGACAGACGGTATGAGCCTGGTGTCGGACGAAAATCAGGCCCGGCTGTTGAAGATCACCAAGGATCTTGGGTTCTGGGGCATCGAGGTTGGCGAAGACCTTGGCGGGCAAGGTCTCGGCATGTTTGCCAAAACCCTGGTCGTCGAGGAATTATCCAGATCGCTGGCCGGATTCTCCGGCCATGGATTCAACTTGCCCCCGGACGCGCCGAATCTTTATTACCTGCGCGATTGCTGCGTAGGTGAGCAACGGAACAAGTATCTGGCTCCCTATTGCGATGGCTTGCTCGATTCGGCGATGGCCGTCACCGAACCTGGCGCCGGCTCCGACGTCAGCGGCTTGAAGACGAATGCCGTCCGCAAGGATGGCAAGTGGGTTATCAATGGCTCAAAAATCTTCATCAGCAAATGCGACCGGGACAACGTATTCTTCATTCTTATCGCGGTTACCGACAAGAATGCTTCGGCCAAGGACCGTTTCACGGCTTTTCTTCTGGACAAGGACACGCCTGGACTGACAATTGGCAAGGAGATTCCGGTCATTGGCGCCATGCCGACCTGGTCACTTTATCTCGACAATGTCGTACTGGGAGACGACGCCGTGCTGGGAGAGGTCGGGAAAGCGTTTATCCCGCTGCAGAATCGTTTCGGTGTCCGCCGGATCGAACTCGCGGCGCGGTGTACCGGAATGGCCGAGAGGTTGATCCAGATGATGATTGACCAGGCCAACATCCGGAGCACCTTCGGTCAATTGCTGGCGGAACGGCAAACCGTGCAAAACTGGATCGCCGATTCAACGATGGATCTGGAAGGTGTCCGGATGCTGCTTTACTACGCCGCCTGGAAATCGGATCACGGCAACAAGGATCTTCGCATTGAAGCAGCGGCGCTGAAAGTCGCGGCGACCGAAATGCTAACGCGCATAGCGGATCGCGCCATCCAGCTTTTCGGCGGCATGGGCCTGGCGCGCGAGACCGGAATCGAATACGTCGCCCGAATAGTGCGGATATGGAGAGTGCTGGAGGGGCCATCCGAGATTCATCGCGTCACCATCGCCAAGACATTGCTGAAGGACCAGAAGCCATACAGCCCGTTCATCGTGGCCAGTTCCTAGCGCGCCGCAGATCCTCGATAAATTTTGCCCCGTAATGGCTGTTACGGGGATTTCCAACAGAAGGAGATAGAAGAATGCCCGTCGATTTTGAAGTAAAAAACAAGGTCGCCTATGTCACCCTTAACCGGCCCGAAGCGATGAACGCGCTAGACCCGGAATCGATCGGCCAACTGGCAGAGATCTGGACCGAGGTAAAAACCAATCCGGACATTCGCGTATCGGTCCTGAGCGGCACCGGCCCGAAAGCGTTCTGCACCGGCACCGACATGAAAAAGATGCCACCGCCAACGGAATGCATGGCATCGAGCTACTTGCGCGATGGCCAGCCGATCCTGCCGTTGATGAAGATGTGGAAGCCGATCATTGCCGCGATCAACGGCATTGCGGTCGGCGGCGGTCTTGAACTCGCTCTCGCCTGCGACTTGCGGATTGCCAGCGCGAACGCGAAATTCGGCCTAACCGAAGTCAAGGTTGCAAGTTTGGCCGGACTGAACGGCACCCAGATGTTGCCGCGACTGATTCCCCAGGCCATCGCCATGAAAATGTTGTTGACCGGCGAGATGATATCCGCCGAGCAGGCGTTGCATTACGGCCTGATCAGTGACGTCACGGCTCCCGAAGATCTGTTGAAGCTGGCGACCGAACTGGCCGAAAAGATCGCCAGCGCGGCGCCGCTCAGCGTTCAGGCAGCCAAGCAGACCGCGGTGCTTGGCCTCGACATGCCGCTCGATCATGGCATCCAGTATGCTCATCTGATGTGGGGTCTTCTCCGCGATACCGAAGACCGCAAGGAAGGTTTCAAAGCCTTTGCCGAAAAACGTCCCCCTGCTTTCCGTGGCGCCTAAAGAGGTTCTGTCGCTCCAGGGCGTATCCATTCAGGCGGCGACCTGAATGAACATGCCCTAGTAGCTACCTGATGTAGCGGCGTTCACGAACTTCGTGTATTCCCCAATAAAGGTGAGCTTCACCACGCCGGTTGGCCCGTTGCGATGCTTGCCGATGATCACCTCGGCGATGCCTTTTTCCGGCGTATCGGGCTTATAGTATTCCTCGCGGTACATCATCAGGATGATGTCGGCGTCCTGCTCGATGGCGCCGGATTCGCGCAAGTCGCTCATCAGCGGTCGCTTGTCGGTGCGCTCTTCGACTTTGCGCGACAGCTGCGACAGGGCGATGATCGGCACCTGCAATTCCTTGGCCAGCGCCTTGATGGCGCGTGAGATGTCGGATATTTCCGTGGCCCGGTTTTCGCCGTTTTTGGTCGATGTCATCAATTGAATGTAATCGATGACGATCAGGCCGAGCTTGCCGAACTGGCGGTGCAGACGGCGGGCGCGGGCGCGCAGATCAATGACGTTGATGGCGCCGGTATCATCGATATGAATCGGCGCGTCGTGCAGCTTGCCCAGCGCCACGGTCATCTTGTCCCACTCCTCGTCGCCCAGCTTGCCGGTGCGCAGCTTTTGCTGGTCAAGGCGCCCCACCGATGACAGGAAGCGCATGGCCAGTTGCGGCCCCGACATTTCGAGGCTGAAAATGGCGACCGGCAGCTTTTGTTCGACGCCGACATGCTCGGCGATGTTGAGCGCGAAGGCGGTCTTGCCCATCGACGGGCGTCCGGCGACGACGATCACGTCGCCCGGCTGCAGCCCGGATGTTTTGTGATCAAGGTCGATGAATCCGGTCGGCACGCCGGTGATGTCGGACGGACTGTCGCGATCGTAGA
>JAHFPK010000028.1 GCA_023266715.1 Hyphomicrobiales bacterium
GCTCGTGGTGGGTGCGCCTAATTCTTCCAACTCAAAACGCTTAGTGGAGGTTGGTGAGAAGAATGGTTGTGCACGTGCCTTGCTTGTCCAGCGCGCCACTGATTTAGACTGGGCACAGCTGCAGGGCCTTCAAACAATTGGCATAACGGCGGGGGCATCCGCGCCGGAAATTCTGGTGAACGAAATCATTGATGCGTTTCGCACCCATTACAATGTGACGGTAGAACATGTGGTGCTGCGGGAAGAAAACGTGTCTTTCAAATTGCCGCGCGAACTGCGCGCTGTAGCAGCTGCCTCATGACGGCAAACAAGGTTATCATTCACACGGATGGCGCATGTGCGGGAAACCCCGGGCCCGGTGGCTGGGGTGTTATCCTTGCCTACAATGGCACGCGCAAGGAGCTTTCAGGCGGCGAGGCTGAAACCACCAATAACCGCATGGAACTCACCGGAGCCATCATGGCGCTTGAAACTCTCACGCGGCCTTGCAAGGTGGAGATGCATGTGGATTCGGCCTACGTGAAGGACGGTATCACCAAATGGATCCACGGCTGGAAGCGCAATGGCTGGAAAACCGCAGACAAAAAGCCGGTGAAGAACGTGGAGCTTTGGCAAAGGCTGGACGAAGCAATCGCCCCGCACGACATCTCATGGCATTGGGTGAAGGGCCACGCGGGCCATTCCGAGAATGAACGGGCCGATGAACTGGCCCGCGAGGGCATGGTCCCATTCAAGGCTTGAATTACAGCTGCTTCAAAATTGTGTCCGCACCCGAAACATTGACGCCGGGCTTGTCTTCGACATTCAACTGACGCACCACGCCATTTTCAATAATCATGGAATAGCGCCGCGAGCGTTCGCCCATGCCTGAATCGGGGAAAAACCTGTTCATGCCCACGGCCTTGGTGAATTTTCCATTATCATCGGCCAGCATCATGATTTTTCCTTCGGCACCGGTATGCTTGGCCCAGGCATTGACAACATGGATGTCATTCACGGTTACGCAGACGACGGCATCAACGCCCTTGGCCTTGATGGCTTCGACATTGCTGAGGAAACCCGGCAAATGATTCCTGCTGCAAGTAGGGGTGAACGCACCGGGTACGGCAAAAAGCACAACTTTCCGTCCGGCGAAAATCACATCGGTTGAAACCTTCTGCTGGCCGTCGCCGGTCATCATTAAAAACTCCACCGGAGGCAGACGGTCTCCAATTGCAATCGTCATGGGAAAATCCTGGAAGCGGTGAACACGGAAGCTGCTTTAGTTGATAGCGAGCATTTGTTCAATGCCGGAATCGCCGAACGAAAGCGTGAGCTTCAAAGGCACGCCGCGGAGCTTTTCAGTGTCTTTGAGGTTGGCGATTGGCAGCCTTGCTTCACCGGAGGCACCATCAAATTGAGGCTTTCCAAAATAGGCGGACGACTCGGATTCGACGAAAATATCCTGGGCTGGTCCTATCAGGCTTAATACAAGCGCTGGCCTGTCTTGAAGTGTTTCAATGCGGGCCGCCGTCACAAATGGGGCCTCGCCCATTGCTACAATGCGGGGAACGCGCTTTTGCCAATCTTCCAACACTGGATTAATGGTTGAGGAATTGAGCAGCAAGTCAGCCTTGGCTTTGGCTGGTATGCAAATCTCCTTGCAAACAGCAAAGAACATATTGAGTTGCAAATGGACCATTTCAGCCGATTTCGCAGGCTTCGCAAATACGGGAAACAGGACTTGATCGTGGTAACCGATTGATTCACCGCCAGCATCCTGAAAGCGGCTGGGGACGGGGTAGCCTACCTCGATAGAACCGATGTTTTTTGAACCGGCCCAATCAAATTGCGGGGGAATTCCCGTATCGCCGGGCACGCGCCAATAGGTTTTCCAGTCTGGTTCCAGTTCAATGAGAATACCGGCTTGCCAAATATCTTCATCCTGCCCGCCTGAGAGCATAGAGACCTTAAAGGGTTGCGGAACTTCGCTTCGCGCATGAGCTGCCATGAACGGCACGGTGGCAAAGGCAAATAGGGCGTGTCTTCTGTTCATAACCTGCATTATGGCCCCGGACCCGCTATTTCCCAATCAATTTCCTGTCACAATGCTATGCTTTTCTAAAGTTCCAAATCCAGATAAATTGTGTCCATGACTGCTTCGAACTATCTTGAAGGCCAAATCCTTATCGCCATGCCGGGCATCGGCGACCCGCGTTTTGACCGCTCGCTCATTTTCATGTGCGCCCATAGCAAGAATGGCGCAATGGGAATTATCATTAACAAGACAGCGCCAATGATGTTTTTTTCCGATCTCGTTGACCAGCTGAAAATCGTGCCGCCTGACGAGGTTCGAGGGTTGGCTCCGCCAATTCTTAATTTGCCTGTCCTCTTTGGTGGCCCGGTTGAGCAATTTCGCGGCTTTGTCCTGCACAGCACTGACTACCTCTCCAACAATACCAGCCTGCCCATCAATGACACCGTTGCATTGACCGCTACCGTCGAAATCCTCCAGGCTATTGCCAAGGGCAACGGGCCCATAAAAGTCATGCTGGCCTTGGGTTATTCGGGCTGGGTTGCGGGCCAGCTTGAAAATGAAATTCAGCACAATGGCTGGCTGCATTGCGAAGCCGATGATGATCTGATCTTCGGGACCGATAATGACGGAAAATATGGGCGCGCCCTCAAAAAAATAGGCGTCGACCCATTGATGCTATCGCCCGATTCAGGGCACGCCTGAAGCTTCGGAGCTTTCCTTATTTGGCTCTTGATTCTTTTTTGCGGCGATTTTCTTTTTCTTCGGCTTTTTTACCGGCGTGATTTCGATTTCAGCTTCGGGCGGAGCTGGTACTTCTTTCGGCACCGGCTTCACCAACCGGGGGGCCATGGGCGATGATCCGAGTGGCGGAGACATTCCAACCGATTTCTCCGCCTCGATTGCCAGGGCAACTTCCTTTATAGCCTCCCATTCGGAATTTTTTTCAGAAACTGCCTTCTCGATGGCGTCAACGGTCAATTCCGTTTCAACCGCAACCGGTAAGGGTTCACGGGCGGCGCGTTCCCACAGGGTGGACATGGCGGTGCGGTTGTGCCCCTTCATATAGGGCACTGAGGTCAAGGATTCGCCTACTTGTTTAGCAGTCATCGGCTGGCCAATGAAAAATCCCTGGCCGTAGTCACACTGAAGGTCCACGAGTCGGTCAACTTGGGCCTGATCCTCAATTCCCTCTGCAACAATCGCCAAGCCGAGGTCATGGGCCAGCGAGACAATGGATTGCAGGATGATGGCCGCCTTTTCATCTTCGGATTCGGGTACGATAAAGGAGCGATCCACCTTCAAGGTATCAAAGGGCAGGTGGCGCAGGCTTGAAAGAGACGAGTAGCCGGTGCCGAAGTCATCGCAGGCCAGGCCAACCCCCAGCTGTTTGACCAGTTCCAGCAGGCTGGCTGACTTCTCCGGGTACTGCATCACGGCAGACTCAGTTACTTCAATTTTCAGAGTTTGTCGGTAGATCGTTTCGCGCGTTACAGCGGCTCTTATGTCAGCCACCAGATCCGTATCCATGAGCTGGCTGGCGGATACATTAACCGCCATGAATACCGGTTCTGACGGCCTGAAAGCCCGTTGCCAAATCCCGAGTTGCCGGGTCGCTTCATTCAAAACAAAGCGGCCAATATCCTTGATCATGCCGGTTTGTTCGGCAAGACCCAGAAAACTCTCGGGCGACAAAAGCCCAAGGGCAGGATGACGCCAGCGCACCAGGGCCTCAAATCCCGCCAATTCCATGTCGCTGAGCCTTGCGATAGGCTGGTAATGAACCTCAATTTCATTGCGTTCCAAGGCCCGGCGCAATTCAGCTTCAAGGGCTACGAGTTCACCACGATCATCACGCATGGATGACTTGAAAAACTCAATCATCTCCTTGCCGCGCCGCTTGGCTTCATAAAGTGCAATTGCCGCATCTTTCATGAGTTGCTCGGCGGTTGAACTTCCTTCCCTGAGACTGGCTGCACCCAGGCAGGCCGTCATAAAGATTTCCTGCTGGTTTACATTTACCGGCCTTGCGATGGCCAGGCGCAATCCATCGGTGAAGCGCTTGATATCCCGTTTGGGCCCTGTTCCTGAAAACAAAACGGCAAACTGATCACCAGGCAATCGCGCAACCGTATCTTCCGAACCCAGGAGGGACTCAATGCGGCGGCCAATAACCGTCAACAGGCTATCCCCGGCTTCGTGACCCAAGCCGTCGTTTACCGTCTTGAAGCGATCAATATCAACAAGAATGACATGAAGATTCTCGGCACTGGGCTTGGCGATTTCGCGCTTCAGGCGATCCATGAACAGGGCGCGGTTGGGAAGACCGGTGATCCGGTCATAAACCGCATCGCTGAGCAGGCGTTCTTCAGTTCTTTTTGCGTTGGTTATGTCAGACAGGGTGCCGATGCTGCGCACCATGCGATTGTCGGAGCCGGCCATGGCGCGGGCGCGCAGTTCAAACCAGCGATAGGTGCCATCGCCGCGGCGCAGGCGAAATTCCTGATTGATCAGCCCGCGACCGCGGCGCTCGGCATTTTCCACGGTTGCCAGATAGGCCCCGCGGTCGGCCGGGTGCATGATATCAAGCAAAGATTCTGCCGAGGCCTCGCTTAGTGTGCCGGGCTGATGACCCAAGGCCTGTTCCAATTCTTCACTCACAAAAAGGCTTTGATCGTCCGGTTGCCAATCCCAGACATATTGCTGGGCTCCGGCAAGCGCCAGGCCCCGGCGACCCGCCTCCTGAAACAATCGCCTGGAAAGCAAGCCGGTGCTGGCCGCGCTTTGGGCAAAGCGGAAACTCATGAAAATGAGAACAATTATCAGGCCCAGAAGAAGGGCCGGAGAAATATAGGCGCTGTTACTCTTGGTAAAGGCGGCCATGACTGCCAGAAATGTCCAAATGACGACGGTCGACCACAGCAGCAATGCTGATTCCGCCGGCCTGTCTTGACGCAAGCGAAAGAGGATAGCGAAACCAATGACTGCAATGATTGCAAAAGCGATGCGGGCTATGGTCGAAACAAGCAGCGGGTCGACAAAAGCATAAACCGGGAGTGCAGTCCCCACGAGTGCCAGCCCTACGAAAATATTCCGTAGAACAGGGGCGGTTCGCCGGAGATCGGCCAGAGATGTCAGACACAGCAGAAGACCAATTGACATCACGGATTCAATAACGGCGCGCGCTTCGGCGGGAGAAATCTCAAACCCCAGGAACAGTTTTCTTGCCTGTGCAAAATAGCCGGCCTCCAGCGCTACAAAGGCCACGGAGGCAAGGGCAAATATGCCGCCCGACAAAAATGAAGCGCGGGCGCGGGTGGTGTAAAGCAACAGCATGCTGAGCGACAGCAAAACGGCAACGCCCAGAATTGCCCCGCGGAAGAAGGCGATGGAGCGTGATAGCGAGTCAAAAGCATCGCGTTCCCAGAGCATGACACTTGGAGGATCCCTGGTTAATTCCAGCGCAAGGCTAAACGTTGTCGATGGTTCCAGCACAATACCAAAGGCGTCCTGCCCCAAGGCCGATATTTTGGGGGGGGCAACGGTTCCCGTGTAGGCAATGCTTGCAATGACGCTTCCAGGAGGAAACGGATAGATCAGGCGGGAGCCTGCGAATTTCTGATGGTCAATTGCGACGATGAGGTTTCGCTGCACTTTGGTGGTGTTCACGAAAGTTAAAATTTCCCAGTGATAGGACGGCAAAGTGCGGGATGATTTCAGGGCAATGACGCCGACCTTCCCCGTGACATCGCGAGGCAACTCCACCAGAACATTAAGTTTTTCAGTCGTTACCCGCTGCAAATAAGGCGCAAGATTCAAACTGGAACCCATAGCCCCCACATCCACGCGCGTTTCCGCCGATGCAAAATTAGCAATACTGAGAAAAAGCAGAAGCAGAAGCAAAGCAAAGCGCAATAACATCCGTCCGTCCTAGCGCGCTTCACGGCGAAGTGAAATTACTTCGCCGAAAAGGGATCGCGCAAACTCTATATGTTGGAGCATGTCCTTGTCGACGAAGTCATGCAACTTCGTCGGGACATGCTCTAGTTATATCGGCCTCAACTGGTGGGGTACTACGTAACGTGCTGCGACCCTACTGGCAAGAACTGCCGCTATCTGCCTTCTGGCAGCCGCGCAAACAACAGGTGGTCCTGCCATTTTCCTGCGATATTCAAGTATTTTCTGGCGAGGCCCTCTTCCGAAAAGCCGCCGCGGCGCAGCAGGGCAATTGAGGCCTGATTTGAGGGCAGGCAGGCCGCTTCCACCCGGTGCAGACCCAGGCCATTGAAGGCATGGCTGACCAAAGCGCTCAGGGCATGGCTCATGTAGCCCTGGCGGGCATAAGGCTTGCCAATCCAATAACCCATCGAACCCATCTGGGCGGCACCGCGGCGTATGTTTGAGGCGGTGATAGCCCCTAGTAGATAGCCCTCTTGGTGATGAAAAATGAAGAAAGGATAGGCCGCATCGTTTTTCGCCTGCTGTTGATAGTGCTTGATGCGGGCGCGAAAACTGAATTTGCTGAATTCATTGGCCGGCGGCAGGGGTTCCCAGGGTGCGAGGAAATCCCTGCTCTCCTGGCGCAAGCTCACCCACTCCTCAAAATCAGAGAGCACAGGAGGCCGCAGGAATACCGAGCCGTGATGCAGTTGCGGCACCGGATCATTGGCGAAAGGCGATCTCAAAAATACCACAGCGGTTGGCCTTCAGATCAGTGATTAGAAAAATAGCCCGATATTTTCTTGTGTGCAGACAGATGGGAGAGCTGACCGACTGCACTGACAGCCGGTATTTTATTCTGAAATAGCCGCGCCGCAAGGTCACGCACCTGATCTGCCGTTACGGCCTCAATTTTTTCTACCAGCGTGGAAATTGCCGGCACCAGGCCAAAGGCCAGAAATTGCCTGGCGATTTGATCGGCGCGGGAAGAAGCGCTTTCCAAATTCATGACGAGACTGGTTTTTAGCTGGGCTTTGGCGCGGGCAACCTCGGCATCAGTCACTGCATTGGCAACAGACATCATGACATGCGAGGTGACGTCAAGAAGTTCTTCCGTATGTTCCGGCGAGCTTGCGGCATAGACCCCGATTTGACCCGCATCTTCATAGGCCGAGCCAAATGCGAAGACGCTGTAACACAGGCCGCGCTTCTCACGGACTTCCTGGAAAAGCCGGGAGGACATTCCACCGCCCAGGATGCTTGACAATATCTGCAGCTGATAGATTTCCGGGTCGCGGTAGCTGGGTGCTGCAAAGGAAAGAACAACATGTGTCTGATCGAGCGGTTTTTGCGCCTTTTGCTCGGCACCGGTAAAGTTTGGCGGTTCACGCTGGGGCTGTTGCCCGCGCTCTATTTTGCCAAATAGCTTTCCCGTGGCTTCAGCAAATTTTTCATGGTCAATATTGCCTGCAGCCGCCACAACAATGCGCGAGGCCCAGTAATTCCGGTTGCGCCAGGCCAGCATCTTTTCACGGTCCACCGCAGCGATAAGTTCGGATGTGCCGAGGATCGAGCGGCCCAAGGGATGATCGCCGTAACTGGCGTTCTGGGCGAGATCAAATACGAGGTCATCGGGCTGGTCACCGGCGGCGGCAATTTCCTGCAGAATGACATCGCGCTCGCGTTCCAATTCATCCACATCAAGAGCGGATTCGGTAAAAATATCGGCCAGGATATCAAGCGCCAGGGCCCAATCATCCTTCAGGACGCGCGCGTAATAGGTGGTAGTTTCCATGCCGGTTGAGGCATTGATTTCACCGCCGGCGGATTCAATTTCTTCCGCTATTTCCTTGGCCGAACGGCGCTTGGTGCCCTTGAAGGCCATGTGTTCGAGGAAATGGGCAATACCGTTTTCTTCCGGTCTTTCGTCCCTGGCCCCTGCCTTAACCCAAATCCCGAGGGCAACGGTTTCGAATTGGGGCATGGCATGGGTCAATACGTTTAACCCATTTGGCAGGCAGGTAATCTCAACACCCATAACTCAATCCCATTTCAGGCCTTATTGAGGGACAGGATAAAATCCCGGACCGCCGTGGCGCTGTTTGGCAATATAGTGAAGCGTTCTTTGGCATTGAGCAAGTGGGATAGTCTTTGGGGTAAATGGGGCCTTATTCCGCTGGCTTTTTCTACCGCATCGGGGAATTTGGCGGGGTGGGCGGTGGCAAGGGTTACCATGGCGCTGTCATTGGCTTTGGCGCACAAAGCGGCGGCAAAACCGACTGCGCTGTGGGGGTCCAGAAGCTCGCCCGTTGCTTTCAGGGTTTGGGCAATGGTTTTGGCGGTTTCGGCTTCATTGACAGCGGAGGAGTCAAATTCTTCGCGGATGGCTGCCAATTCCTTACGACCTATTGTGAAGGCTCCAGATTGGGACAGGCCCGACATCAGGCCGCGAATGGCAACGGCATCGCGGCCATAGGCCAGATAAAGCAGGCGCTCGAAATTGCTCGAAATCTGGATATCCATGGAGGGGCTTGAGCTTGGCTTAACGCCCTGCATTTCGTAGCGGCCGGTTTTCAAGGTACGGTCCAGAATGTCATTGACGTTGGTGGCAATGATCAAGCGATCGATGGATACGCCCATACGCTTGGCTACAAGGCCCGCAAAAATATCGCCAAAATTTCCAGTTGGCACACAGAAACTTACTTTGCGATCAGGGGCACCCAAGGCAACGGCAGAAGACACATAATAAACAATCTGGGCCATGATCCGCGCCCAATTTATGGAATTCACGCCGGCAAGTCCCACGCGGTCGCGGAAACTGCTGTCGTTGAACAGGGCTTTGACGATGGCTTGGCAGTCATCAAAATTACCTTCAATGGCGATGTTGTGAATGGCAGGAGAATCCACCGTTGTCATCTGGCGGCGCTGGACATCGCTCACCCGGCCATGGGGATGAAGTATGATTGTTGTAGCATTCCTGCTGTTCTTGAAAGCATCAATGGCAGCACCTCCGGTATCACCCGAGGTGGCTCCAACAATTGTTGCATGGCTCTTGCGCTTCTTCAGCGACCAATCCATCAGCCGCGCCAGCAATTGCATGGCAACGTCTTTAAAGGCCAGTGTTGGTCCGTGGAAAAGTTCGAGAAGCCATTGATTAGCATCGAGTTGCTTCAAGGGGGTAACTGCAGGGTGGTCGAAGCTTCCATAGGCTTCCGCAATCATGTGCTTCAACACAGCTTCGGGAATTGTGCCTGCAACAAATTTGGAGACAACATGAAGGGCGATGTTTTGATAAGATTGGCCACGAAGGCCACGCAATTCATCGGCGGTGATTTGCGGCCATGTCTTGGGGATATAGAGGCCGCCATCGCGGGCGAGGCCGGTAAGCAGAACATCTTCAAAGCCAAGCTCCGGGGCCTCGCCCCTGGTGGACACATATTGCACGAAAGAACCTTTCAAACGGGTTTTCAAACTAGCGGGAGGAACCTATGGCATCAAGCATCGGTTCTTCTCGCCTGTTTTCGGACGAAAAGACCGACAATCACAAAAAGCACAAAAGCGAGTGAAAACCAGGTAATTGCATACTGCAGATGATTGTTGCGCAACTGGGCTTCGGGCTTGGCCGCCCGTGGAAATTTCTTTGGATCGTCGCCGGGGAGTGCTTGCAGGACAAAGGGCGCAATCTTCATTTCGGCGGGGATGGTGACGGACGAAAGCATGGCGGGCACATCCCACCAATACCAGATATTGCCATCAACATCATTCTCAGGATCGAAAAAACCGCGGGCGTTATTGTGCAATCGTATGACGGCGATCAGTTCAACAGGAGGCGCTGCCTCGAGCCGTTTGCTTGCATCCTGCAAATCACTGGAAACCACGCCCCGGTCAACCAGGGCCACAATTCCTTCGTCGCTGGTGAAGGGCGTGATGATTTCCCAGCCGGGGCTTCCATCAAAGGAGGCGAGCTTGTGCCTTTCGAACTGGTGATCAAAAGAACCTTTTGCTTTAACCGCGACAAATTCGGTATCAACACCCTTTTCCCTGCGGAGCAAAACTTCGCTTAGTGAAATCGGCCCCGCCATGGTTCGTTGGGCAATTTCAGCGAGAAGGGCCTGCTTTTCCGCAAGACGAGAGAGTTGCCACGTTCCAAGCCCTATGAGAACGGCAATCCCTAAGCCTGCCCACAGCAATACTGGCCAGGTACGTGGTTTCATTTCTCAATCCGGCCTTCACGGGCCTTGGTTTTCCACTGCTGGCAAAGGAGAAAGCCTTTCACTGGACGCAGGAGAATGAGGGGCATGACAACGAGAACAGGGATAGCCAGAAGTATGTGAACCCAAAAGGGGGGCGCATAGGCAATCTCCACGCCAAGGATTGACCCTACACCCACGATGCAAACAAAGAGCATGACGAACCACGCGGCCCCATCACCACTGTCGGCAAAGGCGTAGGACAGCCCGCAGCTCTGGCAGGATTTGGCGACGCTCAAATAGCCATCAAACAGTTTGCCCCGCCCACAGCGCGGGCATTTTCCGGCTAAGCCAGTGGTGAAGGGAGAAAGCTCGGGGTAATAATTTTCATTCATGCAAGCCATTCCAAGAAAAAAGCCGCGCAAATCTTCTTCACGCGGCCCCCATTCAATTTTTATATCCCTTATTCGACCGGAATCACAGCGCCGGCCGAGGCCCAGACATAAACGCAGGAAAAGAGGAACAGCCAAACCACGTCCACGAAATGCCAATACCAGGCGGCGGCTTCGAAACCAAAATGCTGCTTGGGCGTAAAATCGCCTTTCATGGCGCGGAACAGGCAAACGAGCAAAAAGATTGTTCCTATGATCACATGAAATCCATGGAAGCCTGTGGCCATAAAGAAAGTTGAACCATAGATATTGCCGCCATTGTCGCGGCTAAAGGCAAAGGCTGCATGGGAATATTCATAGGCCTGGATGGAGGTGAAAAGTATGCCCAGCACTACGGTTGCAGCGAGCCCCCACTTTAGGCCTCTGCGGTCATTATTCAGCAAAGCATGGTGGGCCCAGGTGACGGTTGTGCCCGAGGTGAGAAGGATCAGGGTATTGACCAGAGGCAGATGCCAGGGATCGAAAATGGGAGTGCCCTTCGGTGGCCAGACGCCTTCGGTCAGGGCTACACGCGAGGCCTGAATGGCTTCATCGGAAAAGAGGCTGGCGTCAAAAAAGGCCCAGAACCATGCCACGAAGAACATCACTTCCGATGCAATGAACATGATCATGCCGTAGCGCAGATGAAGGCTGACAACAGGGGTGTGATCGCCGGCGTGTGCTTCATGGATCACATCACGCCACCACATGAACATGGTGTAGAGAACGAGGGCAAAGCCCACGGCCATGATAGCCGAAGTGCCGCCATGCATCCAATGGACTGCACCTATGGCGAGGATGAAGGCCGATGCGCCACCAACGGCCGGCCATGGACTTGGATTGACCAAGTGATAGTCGTGGTTCTTTGCGTGGGCGTCAGCCATGTCCCCTACTCCTCAATTTGTATTTTGCTTCGGCAGCTGTTGCTCAACCGCAGAAACAGCATCGGGTTTATCTACTGGAAAAAATGTGTAGGATAGCGTGATTTCGCTGATCGATTTTGAATCCGGATCATCCAGAATTGCCGGGTCAACAAAGAATACCACGGGTAAATCCACCCGCTCACCAGCTTTCAGTGTTTGCTTGGTAAAACAGAAGCACTGGATCTTGTCGAAGTAAGCCCCGGCCTCTGCCGGCGATACATTGA
This sequence comes from Hyphomicrobiales bacterium, assembly GCA_023266715.1. GTDB lineage: Bacteria > Pseudomonadota > Alphaproteobacteria > Rhizobiales > Aestuariivirgaceae > Aestuariivirga. The sequence goes on from JAHFPK010000028.1 coordinate 11,722, forward strand.
AAATAGCGGTGCCCGTCAGCACCTTGTCGGTGATGTTGGCGGCGCTGTAGTGGGCCATGTTTTGCTCACCGATCTTGACCTTCATCACGGACTGCACAGGATGGAAATTCCAGCCAAGACTGCCTGCCGTATTGGCGTCGAACCGTATAGCAATAAATTTATCGCTTGCGGTTTCAGGTGCAGCATCGGCGCGCTGCGTTGTTCCGCCAAAACCGGTGGCCTTGCAAAACATGCTGTAAAGCGGCACCGACGCATAGGCGAGACCCACCATGGCGACGGCGACACTTCCGGCGATTGCCGCCACACGAAGATTTTTCCGTGCATTGGGGATGACTGGTGCAGGCTTCATGTCAACCACCGGACATCATGGCGAAATTGCTGCCGATCCGCACAATCGTTGTGGCAAAGAACAGGACCACGAGGACGCCAAGAATGACGGCCATGATGATCGAGCGCTTCCGGCGGCGCGCCATATCCTCAGTGCTGAAAGGTGCATTGTTCACAGCAACACCGACGGGAAGCTGGCCACGCCAAGAAGGCGCTCGATGGGAATGAGGGCAAAGACAAGGAAAAGCCAAAGAATTGAGAAACCGAAAAGCTTCTTGCAGGCGCGGTCCGCAGCAGCACCTTCGCGAATGCGATAGACATTGACGGCGTAGTAGAGAAACACGGCGGAGAGCAGCGCTACGCCCGTGACATAGAGAATACCGCTTACGCCAAGAAGTGCGGGAAGAAATGTCAGGGGCAAAAGGACCAGCGTGTAGATCAGGATTTGCTTGCGGGTTTCATCGGGCCCGGCAACATTCGGCAGCATGGGAACGCCTGCGGCCGCGTAATCATTTTCGGTGAACAGCGCCAGTGCCCAGAAATGTGGCGGCGTCCACATGAAGATAATCAGGAAAAGTGAAATTGAGCCCAGATCGATTGTGCCCGTAACAGCTGCCCAGCCGATCATCGGAGGAAGAGCGCCTGCGGCACCACCGATCACAATATTGTGCGGCGTCCAGCGTTTCAGCCACATGGTATAAATCACCACATAAAAGAAAATCGTGAAAGCCAGCAAGGCACCCGCAATCAAATTGACCATGAGGCCCAGGGCAATAACCGAACCAACGGCAAGGCTTGCACCAAATCCCAAGGCTTCACGGGGAAGTATCGCGCCGCGCGGCACGGGGCGCGATGCCGTGCGCTTCATCTTGGCGTCAATATCGGCATCATACCACATGTTAAGGGCACCTGAGGCGCCAGCGCCCATGGCAATGGCAAGGAGCGCCACAAGTGCCAACAGCGGGTGCAATGCTTCGGGAGCCGCAATGATGCCAACGAAGGCGGTGAAAATAACGAGCGACATTACACGCGGCTTGAGCAGCGCAAAATAATCGCCAGCCGTGCCCTGCCCGCCGAGGGCAGGAGAATGGCCGGCGATATGTAATTGCACGTCGCTCATCAGACTATTTTATGACCGGAAGCGTGTTGAACTGATGGAATGGCGGCGGTGAAGACAGGGTCCATTCCAGGGTTGTGGCACCTTCGCCCCAGGGATTGTCAGCCGCCTGCTGTTTCTTGGCGTAGGCCGAGAATACGCCGTACAGGAAGATCAGCACGCCAAAGGCAGACATGTAGGAGCCATAGGACGATACATGGTTCCAGCCCGCGAACACCGCGGGATAGTCGATGTACCGGCGTGGCATGCCAGCCAACCCCAGGAAGTGCTGCGGGAAGAACAACAGGTTCACGCCGATAAAAGTGACCCAGAAATGCACCTTGCCGATGGTCTCGTTGTACATGTAGCCGGTGAATTTCGGGAACCAGTAGTACCAGGCACCGAAGATTGCAAACACCGCACCAAGTGACAACACGTAGTGGAAATGGGCAACCACATAATAGGTATCATGCAGCGAGCGATCGACGCCCGCATTGGAGAGTACAACGCCGGTTACGCCGCCAATGGTAAACAGGAAGATGAAACCTAGTGCCCAAAGCATGGGCACCTTGAATTCAATTGAACCGCCCCACATGGTGGCAATCCAGGAGAAAATCTTGACGCCGGTCGGCACCGCAATGATCATGGTTGCCGCCACGAAATAGGCCTGCGTATCGGCATCCATGCCGACCGTGTACATGTGGTGGGCCCAGACGACGAAGCCGACCACGCCGATGGCAACCATCGCATAGGCCATGCCGAGATAGCCGAATATGGGTTTCTTCGAGAAGGTCGAAACGATCTGCGAAACGATCCCGAAGCCGGGCAGGATGAGAATGTAGACTTCCGGATGGCCGAAGAACCAGAACAGGTGCTGGAACAGGATGGGATCGCCGCCCTTTGATGCCACGAAGAACGACGTGCCGAAGTTACGGTCGGTGAGAAGCATGGTGATGCCGCCTGCCAGAACCGGCAACGACAACAGCAACAGAAACACGGTGACCAGAATGGACCAGACGAATAGCGGCATCTTGTGGAGCGTCATGCCCGGGGCGCGCATGTTGAAAATGGTGGTGATGAAATTGATCGCTCCGAGAATCGACGAAGCACCGGCGAGATGGATGGACAAGATGGCATAGTCCATGGCAGGGCCGGGCTGGCCCGTGGTGGAGAGCGGCGGATAAAGCGTCCAGCCACCCCCTGCGCCAAAGGCGCCTGCCGGGCCTTCAGAAAACATTGAAATCAACAGCAGGCCGAGGGCCGGAGGCAGCAACCAGAAAGAAACATTGTTCATGCGTGGAAACGCCATGTCAGGCGCGCCGATCATCAAAGGCACAAACCAGTTTCCAAAGCCGCCAATCATCGCGGGCATGACCATGAAAAAGATCATGAGCAGGCCATGGCCCGTGACAAACACGTTATACATGTGCTTGCCTTGGTCGAGTGCCGCATCGGCAGGCGTGCCATAAGCCATTTGGGCCAGGCCCGTAAAAATCTGGATGCCTGGCTCGGCCAATTCAATGCGCATCATGACGGACAGGAAGCCGCCAATCAGACCTGAAATGATGGCAAACCAAAGATACATCGTGCCGATGTCCTTGTGGTTGGTTGAATAGACATAACGCCTCCAGCCCGAGGGCAGGTCATGGTGATCGTGAGCGGCGGTTGCGTAGGACATGGGTGTTAGCCTCTCAATGAATTCAATTTTGCGCCAGCTGGCCTTTGGCCCTCAGCATGGCAAACAGATAATCCCTGGCCTCTTCGGCGCTGGCCGTCTTGATTTTTTCAGCCCAGGCAGCAAAGTCTGCCTCGGATACAACGTGCACTTCGATGGGCATGAAGGCATGGTCTTTGCCGCAGAGTTCGGAGCACTGGCCGTAATATACGCCTTCCTTGGTGGCCTTGAACCAGTCTTCATTCAGGCGGCCTGGAATGGCGTCAATTTTCATGCCGAAGGAGGGAATGGTCCAGGCGTGGATAATCCCCTCGGGATCGGACGTAATAATCAGTTTCACGATCTTGTTGACGGGCACGACAACTGGCACGTCGGTTGCCAGCAAGTAAGGGACATTGTCCTTGGCCGCATCTTCTTTGGTTTTCAGATAGGAGGTGAAACTGACCTTTGCTGAACCATCATCGTTGATTCCGAGGTCAGGATATTCATAGGTCCAATTCCAGCTGGGATTGCCAATGACCTTCACGGTCATGTCGGCCACGGGAATGTCGCGCTGCAGGTAGAGCAGACGAAGCGAAGGAACCGCGATGGCAACCAGAATCAACATGGGGATGACTGTCCACGCCACTTCAATGAAGGTGTTATGGGTGGTCTTGGATGGAACGGGGTTCGCCTTGGCGTTGAAGCGCACAAAAATATAGAGCATCAAACCAAGCACAAAGAGTGTGATCGCGGTAATGATCACCAACAGGAAATTATGCAGCCACCCAATAAACTCGGCAACGGGGGTTACAGGGTCCTGCAGCGTAATTTGCCATGGTTCAGGTTGGCCAGCCGCTGCCCAGGCAGTGACTGATGCGAAAAGAACAAACATTCCCGCTATCGTTCCCGCCAGCCCGTTTGCGATCTTCATCGATAACCCTCTCAATTCGTAATTTTACAACTGGTTCTACCCAGTATCTGCCCCGTTATTGTTGCACCCCCAAGAGTACCCCAATGGCCGGCTGAATGTGAACCACATTCGCATCGCACCCGCAACTAAAGCGGGCGCGGCATAACGTCATTGTAATCAATCGCTTGACGCAGTTCGAAATTCTGCCTCAATTATCCGTGAAATGCGGCGACGAGCATTTTACAGCCGATCCCAATTCGGTGTTGTTTTACATCCAACTCGGCGCTATTAGCCGCGCTTCGACCACGAAAGGTACCTTCCCTGTGAGAATCACCGCTTCCCTTCGCACACTTGCTGTTGCTGCCGTGTTAAGCCTTTTCTTTCCAGTTTCAGCGTTTGCACAGACACAGCAACCTGCGGCGGGACCGAAAGCTTTTGGCCCACGGGTCAACGCCACAAAACCCGGGCAACAGGCCGCAGCACCGGCTGCTGAAACAGTTGCTACGCATGGCGCCTGGCAAATTCAGTGCGGCACGGCGCCAGCGGCCGCAACGAGCGGCGACCAGGCGCCCAAGAAATCCTGCGGCATGGTGCAAATCGCGCGCAGCGAAAAAAATCCAAAGGTCGGATTATCTCTTGTCATCGTCAGGACAAAGCAAGGTGACAAAGACGTTATCATGATGCGCGTGATGGCCCCAATTGGCGTTTATCTGCCAACCGGGGTTGCCTTGGAAGTTGATGGTGCTGCCGTTGGCCGGGTGCCCTTTACACGTTGCCGGCCGCAAATCTGCGAAGCCCTTGCGGAGGCCTCGCCTGAAACGCTCGAAAAAATGAAAAAAGGCACGGCTGCCAATTTTATTGTTTATGAGGCGCCAGGACTGGGCATCCCATTGAAGATTTCGCTGGAGGGATTTTCAGCCGCATTGGAAAATTTGAATACCTTGTAGTTGTGGCCTAGCAGTCCCGGTATCTGGTGCTTATCTAGAGCATGTCCCGGCGAAGTTGCATGACTTCGTCGAGAAGGACATGCTCCAGAATATTGACTGGGCGCGATTCCTCCCCGGCGAAGTGATTCCACTTCGCCGGGAAGGGCGCTA
>JAHFPK010000264.1:0-2724 GCA_023266715.1 Hyphomicrobiales bacterium
TCAAGGAAGCTGTGAAACCCACCCAAGCAAATCCCAAACTCACCAGCCTGTCGGCTCTCGGAAAAATTCCCGTTCTCGAAACCGATCATAATCATCCCATTTATGACAGTCGTGTGATCATCGAATATCTCGCTCATGTCGCGGGCAACAAAACGCTGATCGCCGATGATGGCGTTAAGCGCTTTCGCATTCTCACCCTGCAGGCCCTGGGACAGGGTTTGGCCGATGTGGCAGTGGCCTATCGCTATGAAACCGCCATGCGCCCACCAGGACTGCAGTGGGCGGAATGGATGACGCGAACCGAGCAGCGCATCAATGCCGCGATGGACGACTTGGATAGGAATTGGCAAGTCGAACTTGCCGATGTTACCGCAGGAAGTATCGCAGCGGCAGTGGCCCTGTCTTACATCGATTTTCGCCTGCCCGCGTTTAAGTGGCGTGACACACGTTCTCACCTCAGTGCTTTTCACGCCAGTTTTTCGACGCGCGAAAGCATGCTGAAAACCGCATTGGTTGCGAGCTAGGCATGGTTGACTTTACAGCCGTTGTTGCCGGCGCGGGTCCCGCAGGGCTTGCCGCTGCCGCGCTGTTTGCAAAAGAAGGTGTCACAACCTCCCTTGTTGCCCCCGCACCTGCCGAGGATCCCCGCACGGTGGCGTTGATGCAACCCTCCATTCAACTCCTGCGCTATCTCGATATCTGGCCGGGAAGTCTGGAGGGGGTCACAGCGCCCCTGCGCAAGCTCCGCATGATTGACGATACAGGTGCGTTGTTAACGGCTCCCAGCCTCGAATTTGATTCACAGGAATTGAATCTGGAGGTCTTCGGCTGGAACATACCGCTCGACCAGCTTCTGCCCGTTCTCCGCAAACGTGCCGAAGAACTCGGGGTAATCTTCATCGAAGCCACGGCAACAAATGCGAAATCCGAGGGCGATGCAATCCATATTTCCTTGTCCAACGCTTCCGAAATATCAGCATCTGTCTGCATCGCCGCCGATGGTGCAAATTCGGCCATGCGAACTGCCGCAGGCATTGCTACCGATAGCTGGTCCTATGACCAGGCGGCCATCGCCACAAGCTTCTCCCACTCCATGGGCCACCATAATGTTTCAACTGAATACCACAAATCCGCAGGCCCCTTCACCACGGTTCCATTGCCCGAAAATCGTTCCAGCCTCGTCTGGATGGAACGCCCCGCTCGCGCCGCGGCGCTTATAGCGATGAATGACAAGGAACTGGCAGCCGAAATACAAATAGAGACCCACGGCGAACTCGGCCTCATATCAAACCTCGGCCCTCGCAAGTCATTCCCCATGAAAGGTCTGACCGCCCGCCAATTCGCAAAGGAACGCGTGATCCTGATTGGCGAAGCAGCCCATGTGGTTCCCCCCATCGGTGCCCAAGGCCTCAACATGTCGCTGCGCGATGCGGCCCTTGCAGCCGATCTCATTCTCGCAAGCAAAGATGCAGGAAGCGGTGGCGTTATGGCTGACTACAATGCTGCGCGCCGTGCGGAAGTTCTGCCCCGCCAGAAGCTCATAGACCTTATGAACAAATCCCTGCTCTTAGGATTACTCCCCCTTGAAGGGGCGCGGGCGCTCAGCCTTTCCACACTGCATTATGTTGGCCCGCTCAAACGTTTCGTAATGCAACATGGTCTTTCGCCAATGCACAATCTGCCTTTTGCCATGCGCGCTTCCTAAAACCCTCTTGCCTTCCGGCGTTTCTCTTGGCAAGCAGATGCCATGAGCGAGCTTCCAACAGCCAAATTCCAAATCGGCCAGATCGTAAAGCATCGGTTGTTTTCGTTCCGTGGCGTAATTTTTGATGTGGATCCGGTTTTCAGCAACACCGAGGAGTGGTGGAGCTCAATTCCCGAGGAGTCACGCCCGCGCCGTGACCAACCATTCTATCACCTGCTCGCGGAAAATGATGACACCGAGTATGTGGCCTATGTCTCCGAGCAAAACCTTCAGGTTGATGTGACGGGAAGGCCGGTGCGCCATCCCCAAGTCAACGAATATTTCAAAAGCTTCGACGCGAAAAAGAACAGTTACCTGTTACGCGAACGCCGCGCCCACTGACGCTGCTCCAATGCCTTCTCACTTCCCTAATCGGCACGCCGTAACCTTCATCTTTATTACCGTTCCGGTAATCCTTGCGCGGCTGCCAAGCTGCACCTAAACCATCCTCAGGCCCAATCAAACGCCCTTGATGAGGCAGCCAACGGCAAGAACCGCATAGGCAATCGTCATGATCCAAACGGAAGCAAGCGGGATGAAAGAAATGGTTCCCATCGCCGTGAGCACTCCGGCAATAGCAATTGCAAGCGCGATGATGAATATAAAACTGGTAGGTGCGCTGAGTCTCATTTTCCGGTCTCCTGAATAATGATTCGATAGATAACCATACCGGAAACTGAACAGTTCTCCAAAGTAACCGCTGGAATATCAAAGACTGCTATCTCTACTCCACCGTAACCGACTTGGCCAAATTGCGCGGCTGGTCAACATCAGTCCCGATGAAGACAGCCGCATGATAGGCCAGCAACTGCACCGGAACCGCGTAAAGCAAAGGGCTGATGAAGGAATGCGCCTTGGGCACACGGATTCGGTGGAAGGTCTTGTGGGGGCTGCTTTCATCATCGGTGAGGAGAACTATTTTTCCGCCGCGAGCCGCCACTTCTTCCATGTTTGAAATGGTCTTTTCATAAAGCTCATCA
>JAHFPK010000264.1:2824-4279 GCA_023266715.1 Hyphomicrobiales bacterium
CCCTTGTCCATCATCATGGACGAGGCTTGCGAGAAATTCATCGGCCGCGACACAGGCTTGTTTGCCGCGTCATATATCTCAACCGAATTACGTGTGAGGACGGCCCAGTCCCCATCTTCCAAATAGGTTACGCGATTGGTAAAGGGCGCAAGGGTAATAGCGTCGGATCCCAGATACATTTCACCATTGCCGTGGCCCACGGCCAGGGGACTGCCTTTGCGGGCGCCAATCAACAAATCATTTTCAGTCTTGAACAAAATGGCAAAAGCAAAAGCTCCCTGCAGCCGCGGCAATACCTGCCCCACAGCTTCGCGGGGCGATTTTCCCCTGGCACGTTCTGCCGCCAAAAGATGGGCTACCACTTCCGTGTCGGTTTGGGTCTGAAATACAGCACCCATGGCGACCAGTTCTTCTTTGAGTTCACGAAAATTTTCAATGATGCCATTATGCACAATCACCACGTCCCCCGCCGTATGGGGGTGTGCATTCGTCTCCGTGGCCGCACCATGGGTTGCCCAACGAGTGTGGCCAATGCCCGTCACCCCGATCATGGGCGATTCACGCAAGCGCTCTTCCAGATTGTGCAGCTTGCCCGGTGCCCGGCGCCGCTCTATCCCGCCATTCTCAAGTGTTGCGACACCGGCTGAATCATATCCGCGGTATTCAAGTCGGCGTAGCGCTTCCACGATGCTCAGCGCCACCGGTTCTTTACCGAGAATGCCGACAATTCCACACATGCTTTCGCTCCTAGCCCTTGGCCTTTGCAGTCTTCCGGGCCTCTTTCATTTTCCGGTACCGCGAAGCCCAGCCTTCCTTCACCCGCAACTCCGCCCGGGTAATGGCAAGGGAATCAGCCGGCACATCCTCGGTAATTACACTTCCCGCCGCAATATTTGCGCCATTGCCAATTTTAACAGGTGCCACCAAAGCCGTGTTGGAACCCACAAATACGTTAACTCCAATATCGGTGAGATGCTTTTCGAAGCCATCATAATTGCAGGTGATTGTGCCTGCCCCAATATTGGAACCTGCCCCGACACGGGCATCTCCAATATAGGTCAAATGATTGACCTTGGCACCTTTGCCGATAACAGCTTTTTTAACCTCAACATAATTGCCGATATGGGCCTCTTCACCAATTTCGGCCCCGGGCCTCAGCCGGGCAAAAGGCCCAACTCGCGCGCCAGCACCGATAGCGGCACCTTCAATATGAGAATTCGCCAGAATATGAACGTTGTCACCCACGATAACGCCAGGGCCAAAGAAAACATTGGGTTCGACCACCACGTCCATGCCCACCTTGGTGTCCGCGGAAAAGTAAACCGTGTCGGGTGCAATTAGTGTGGCACCGCCCAACATCGCGTCGCGCCGATACTGCGCCTGCAGCGTGGTTTCAATGGCAGCGAGCTGCACCCTGTCGTTAACGCCCGCGACTTCTGAGTCCGGACAGGTTAC
>JAHFPK010000265.1 GCA_023266715.1 Hyphomicrobiales bacterium
TCCTGTTGCAAAGATGCTTTGAGTTTTTCCAGTCTCTTCCTGTTGAAACGCGCATAGCCGCGCACCCCATTGGGAAAGGCAAAGTCGGCCACGATCATGTCAACCGGGCCATCGGTCTTGGTCTGCAAGATAAATTTGCCTTCGAATTTCAGCGAGGCGCCGAGCATGGCGGTCAGGGCGATCGCCTCGGACAAAAGGGCTGAAACGGCGGGAGGATAGTCGTGGCGATTGACTATGTCATCGATCACCGCCCCCAGCCGCACAACGCGCCCGCGAACCCCCAGAGGCTTGATCTCGAAGGGCATGACCGTGTCGTGTGCTCTCGTCATGTCAGACCGAAACAATGAAGGAGAATAGCTTTCTGCGCATGCAGGCGGTTTTCGGCTTCGTCGAACACCACCGACTGCGGTCCGTCCATAACCTCGGACGTTACCTCTTCGCCGCGGTGTGCCGGCAGGCAATGCATGAACACCGCATTGGACGCGGCCTTCTTCATCAGAGCTCCATTGACCTGATAGGGCTTCAGCAGATTGTGGCGGTTGGTGGCATCGGCATCATGCATGGAAACCCAGGCGTCAGTCACCACGCAGGTGGCCCCCGCCACCGCGACGTCCGCTGACGAAGTGACGGTTATATCTGCACCATTAGTGCGCGCCCATTTCAACAGGTCAGGACTGAGGGAAAGCGAATTGGGCGAGGCGAGGCGCAATTTTCCGCCCAGTTTTGTCACCGCATGAACGAAGGAGGCAGCAACATTGTTGCCGTCGCCCACCCAGGCAATGGTTTGCTCCGCCAGTGGCCCTACCCGTTCCTCGAGGGTGAGAATATCCGCCATGATCTGGCAGGGATGGGATTTGTTTGTGAGGCCATTGATTACCGGAACCGTCGCGTATTCCGCCAATTCCAGGAGGTCATCATGGTTCTTGGCCCGGATCATGATGGCATCGACAAAGCGCGAAAGAACGCGCGCCGTATCGGCCATGGTTTCACCACGCCCCAACTGCATCTCGGCCGCTGAAATGAATAGAGATTCGCCGCCCAGCTGCCGGATGCCCACCTCAAAGGAAACCCGCGTGCGGGTCGAGGGCTGCTGGAAGATGAGAGCCACAATTTTTCCGGCAAGGAGTGCGCTGGTTTCATGGGTGCCTTTGCTCAGCCCCGCGCGCGCGTCTTTCATGGTTTTCGCGTCATTCAAGATCCTGCGCAAGTCTTCGCCTTCGAAATCCGCGAGATCAAGAAAATGTTTTGGCGCGTCCGTCATTTGGGCTTTGCTTCAAGGCTGCGGCAGGTCATTTCCAGCTTGTGCACAGCCTCGGTAATATCATCATCATTTACAATGAGCGGCGGCAGAAGGCGAATAACATTATCACCCGCTGCGATGGTGAGCAGTTTGTGTTCCATGGCCGTCGCCTGAAACTCCGTGTTGGGCACCTTGCATTTGATTCCCATCATCAGGCCACTGCCCCGGATATCCTCAATGATTGTGGGATGCTCATCCTTGAGGCGCGCCAATTTTTGTTTCAGGCCCAAGGCGCGCCGCTGCACATTGTCCAAAAAGCCTTTTTCCAGAACCACATCAAGCACCGCATTGCCAACCGCTGTCGCCAGCGGGTTGCCGCCATAGGTCGAGCCATGGGTTCCGGCGGTCATGCCTTGCGCGGCATTTTCGGTTGCAAGGCAGGCCCCCAGCGGAAAGCCGCCGCCAATGCCCTTCGCCACCGCCATGATATCCGGCGTGATGCCAGCCCATTCATGGGCAAAAAATTTCCCCGTGCGGCCAACGCCACATTGCACTTCATCGAGGATCAGGAGAATGCCGTGTTCATCGCACATCGCCCGCATGGCCCGCAAGGATTCCGTCGGCACCGGACGAACCCCGCCTTCACCCTGAATGGGTTCAATCAGGATGCCCGCTGTCTCAGGTCCGATCGCTGCCTTCAGCGCTTCAAAATCGCCAAAAGCGATTTGATCGAAGCCTTCGACCTTGGGTCCAAAGCCTTCCAAATATTTTGCCTGTCCGCCGGCGGCGATTGTGGCCAGCGTGCGCCCATGAAACGCGCCTTCAAACGTGATCAGGCGAAAGCGCTCTGGCTGACCTTTGGCTGCATGATATTTGCGCGCCATCTTGATCGAACATTCCAGGGCTTCGGCACCCGAATTGGTGAAGAACACCGTGTCAGCAAAGGTTGCTTCGATCAGCCGCTGGGCTAATTTCTCCTGTCCCGGCATCTGATAGATATTCGACGTGTGCCAGATTTTTTTTGCTTGCTCGGTGAGGGCCTTGACCAGATGCGGGTGCGCGTGCCCGCAACTCGTCACCGCAACGCCGCCGCCGAAATCCAGGTAAGCTTCGCCTTCGGCTGTGAAAACACGCATGCCTTCGCCCCGCTCAAAACTGATTTTGGCGCGATTGTAAGTGGGAAGGACGGCTGTGATCATCGAATTCCTGCCTGGTGCAAAGCAAAATGCGCCGCTCAGGGAACGGCGCAAGTTATTTTTGTTCATTATAAGTGCATGATTGCACACGGTCAATTGCATCGCGTGCAGTGCACTCATCAACATGAGTCAAAACAGCGCATGGACCTCCGATTCCCGATAGCAGTAAGGTCTTGTTAACCAAACGATGGCGGCGATTAGTTGGGGAAAACATCAAAAACACGTCGCCGGATTCTTGCAGTCGAGTCACCGCGTATAGTAGTGTTCGCTCATTAGAGCTACGACATGTAGCGTTCCAAAGTCAGTCATAGCGTTAATGCGCTGAAATGTCATTTCTGCGCTAGATGGGGGATTCAATATGAACGAGATGCCAACACAGGTTATCGGCAACGAAAAAATGCCATGGACGGACGAGCGCGTAGAGCTTCTCAAGAAGCTCTGGACCGAGGGTCACAGCGCCAGTCAGATCGCAGCGCGCCTTGGCATGGGAGTGACGCGCAACGCAGTGATCGGCAAAGTGCATCGGCTGAATCTTTCAGGCCGTGTCACCCAGCCGCGCTCCACGGAGCCGCGAGCACCACGCAAAACCCGCGAGCCCAGCCATCCCGGCAGACCAACCAGTGCACCGTCCATGCCCAGCGCTGGCAATGCGGCGTTGAAAACTTTTGTGCGGGTTGAGCCCATTCAACGTCAAATCGCTTTGCCGGAGCCCCAGCCCCTTCGTCTTGTTGATCTGCCCAAGGGTGGCCGTGTCACCATCCTTCATCTCTCGGACAAGACTTGCAAATGGCCCATCGGCGATCCGGGCACGGAAGATTTTTGCTTCTGCGGTCATTCCCCGCGCGATAAATCGCCCTACTGCGAATATCACGCCCGCGCCGCCTATCAGCCCATGCAGGACCGCAGGCATAGGAAGTTTGGGTAAGGGCGACTGTTGATACTGTCGATTTGGGACATATTTAGAGAACGCAATACTCTCTATCTCTCCATGGTCGGGCTTGACCCGACCACCCAGACTTCTAGAACGTCTCGTAGAGATCGTCCCAGTTGGGGTTGGACTTCTCAATCAACTCCAATTTCCACTTTCGCAACCAATGTTTGAGAGTTGTCTCCCGCTGAATTGCATCCGCTACCATGTCATAGGTTTCATACCAGACGAGATGTTTGACACCGTATTTCTTGGTGAAGGCTGAGCCGATTCCGCTTCGATGGGCAAAGACTCGGGCTGATAGATCAGTCGTCACGCCGATGTAGAGCGTTCCATTCCTCTTGCTCGCAAGAATGTAAACATGACCTTGAGGCATGTCTGCATGTTGCTAAGTCTGGGTGGTCGGGTCAAGCCCGACCATGGAGAGAATACAAAATGCTTCAGGATGTCGAAAACTAGTTGACGCCGCGCCGAAGCGCCCATCGAAAGCATAACCCATGCAGCGCACCGTAGGGATGGCATTGCTTCAGCCAACCAATTATATCGCGGTGCTGACTTTTCCCTCGCCGACACCTAAGATTGCCGAAGTAACAGATTAACGGGCCGATGACCAACGAGCCGCATGATAAAAACTAGAAACTTCGTTTGCGTTTTGGACAACTCAAGACGCCCTTCAGCCATTTTACTGTTTTGGCCGATGGTGTCGTAGGCCAGCTTGCAGATAGTTTTACAGCTCCAACCGGACCGGCCTGGATGGCGATGAAGGCTTGGGCGCTATCAACCAAACTAGCAGAAGACATGGTGCGCAAGATAGGTGAGGAAATTGGATTCAGTGTAACGGGAAGGGTATACGTCTATGAGACCGAACTAATTTCGCCACCTACCAACAATCCACGTGGCT
>JAHFPK010000266.1 GCA_023266715.1 Hyphomicrobiales bacterium
CAGCGCGCAGGCGGCTGATGCCTTTGAAGTTTTTCCCGGCACTCACCTTGAACTCCGCAACGTCCGTTACGTCAGAGCGGAAGCGTGGCACAGTACGGATAGACAGATTGACGACGCCTACGCTTGGCACTGCCACTAGCCTGGAAATGGCGGCAGCTCTTGTGCCCGCCGAGAGAATGGCGGCTTCCGCTTTATAGGCGTCGTCGGTGACCTGGGCAGACAGAGTTGCCTGCGACAGTGCCAGAAATGCGAGGCTGAGTAAAACCGAGCTGAAATTGGGACGCAGGCGCATCATGAAGTTCCTCCTTAGGCCCTGAGCTTTGCCATGGTCAATGCGGGTTCTATGTCACGCAATCCGGTTATGACGCCGAGCAGAAAGATTTGCAGTTTTCTGGTGAAGTGCGCGGGCAGGCTTAACTCTTCGCCGAGAAGAAAGTTGCGCAGGGAAAAGCGCCGGTCTTCAATGAGGTTCATGACCTCGCGATCGAGAATTGGCATATCGATTGTCAGGGCATTTCCATGGCCAACTTCGACGCTGCCAATGAACATGTTTCGAACATGGACCAGTGTTGCCGGTGCAATGGCGATCTGAAGGTCGTCGGCGGCATTGAGCGATGCGAGGTCGTTGTCCACAAGGAAGAGTACAACAATTTGAAATCCCGCCTTCATGGCTTCCTCTTTGAAATCAACCTGACGGAAAATTTCAAAGAAATTCTCAAATTGCGGGGCGGGAATATCAATCACGTAGTCACGGCCGAGGGAGCCCATGATTGTATCAAACAATTTCATCTGGCCCTGTACCTGGGCCAAGTCGACAAGTGCAGTCCGCCCTGGAAAGGCGGCGCGAAGCGCCCCCTCAGGGAAATTTGCATCGATGACGAAGGGGTCCCGGTTCTTAAGCAAAAGATAATCGACCAGCACGCGCGCCAGCAAAGTTTTGCCATTGCGGTGCCGGTCGGAACAGACAATGTAGATCTTCGGCGTTTCGGCCAATGTTCAGCCGTTCTAGTTAGTTTTGGGCGACGAGTTGCGGTTGCGGCAAGCGGCCTCCGGAGAGAATGTCATGAATCAGTTTCACATGGGCAAACTGCTCGTCAATTTCAGAACTCCACTTGCGCACATAGCCACGCAGAACAAAGGAGTATTTTCCAGGCGAGCCATCGGGTGAACGATTTTCAATGAAGTCCTTGAAGGTGACACCTGCAAGATCGACCTGCTCATAGGCCATTTCGTTCAATTTCGGGATGGCAATTTCCTGGGCCTTTGGAATTTGGGCAAAATACTTGCGCTGGGTAGCCTGGTCCCATTCAAAGAAATTGGTTTCATTGATGAAATTGCGGGCCACGACATAGTGCACGCCTTGCAGGTAATGGGCAATTTCGGCGATCTCATCAAGAGAGGCAATTGATGGCCCGATGACATGGAACAGGCCGAGGTTGAAGGCGCCTGCGCGGGCGGCTTCCAGAACGCCAATTCTCTCAAATATATCAAGGGCATATGACATGTTGCCAGCCTTGAGGTCAACAATGGTGACAGGCACATTGGCCGTGTCCATGGTGTCCAGCACTTTCATTTGATGGGCAACATTTCCGAGGTCAATGATTTCCGCCAGGCTGGGATAAAAGCGCTTCAGGGTGCCACGCGGATTTTCCGTGTCGAAAGCGCGGGTGAGAATGTTCTTTCGCGCAAAAAAATCAAGCAACGCCCGGGAAACCGTGGTCTTGCCCACGCCGCCCTTGTCTGCGCCCACGAGAATGAGTGTTGGTTTCATTGTATTTCCTCCGCCTTGTCCTCTTAATCGAGGAATTGTTATCATGAACTCTCAACAGAACGCAAACAAACAAGACTTGAAGGAAACGCAGCCATTTCTTCATCGTATTGAAGGATTGCAATTCAGCTGGTGCCTGTTTTCAGCAATGATCACGCTCAAAATATGGCAAACCGAAGCTTCAGGTCAGGAGATCAGTTGGCGCGGGGGTGTAAATCTGGCAAATACCTCTGCCGGGAGAAGCTGTTATGGGTTACTTGATTTCAGGCATTATAATTTTCGCGGGTGAGCATTTTTATTCGATGCTATTACCGCATCATCGGGACGGCCTTAAACTTCGCTTGGGCGAAGGACCCTATAAGGGGCTTTACTCGCTAGTGTCCCTGGTCGGCGTTGGCCTGATGATATGGGGATTCTGGACGATCAGTTCAGATCCAGCGGTCAGCGACTACATCTACGTTCCGGCTGAATCCATGCGTCATGTCACTATGTTGCTGGTGTTGCTAGCTTTTATTTGCCTGGGAGCCTTTCACGGCAAGGGATATTTGAAGCTTTGGCTGCGCAATCCTTTCTCCATAGGCATCGTCCTTTGGTCCTTTGGGCATCTTCTTTCCAATGGCAGGCTGCATGATATCCTGCTTTTTGGGACATTTTTGATTTTGGCAGTTTTGGACATCGTTCTTTCAACGGTGCGGGGTAAGAAACCTAGCCATGAACCGAATGTCCGTTCCGATGTGGTGGCCGTAATTGTGGGAGTGGTTCTCTATGCCGTGTTCCTCTTTGGTTTCCACCCCTATGTTCTCAATCTGCCGGTCATCAGATGATCGTTTTGGGGTTTGGCGTCTTGTTGTTTGGGCTGCTGCATGGGGTTGCCGCCGTCCCGCAATACAAGGGCTATGTCAAGTCGCAGTTGGGTGAGCGCTGGTATGGCCCGGCCTTTGGTGTGGCTTCGCTTTTCGCTATTGCCGTCATTGTGCTGGGATGGCGAAGCTCAAGCTTTCTGGCAGTCTATGATCCTCCCCTATGGGGCTGGTATGTGAATTATGGGCTCACCTTTATTGGCTTCCTCTGTGTTGGAGTTTTCCTGTTTCGCGGGACCCTGCGCCAACGCCTGCGGTTTCCCATGGGGATTGCGGTCATATTTTGGGCTGTTGGACATCTCTTCGCCAATGGCGACCTAGCGAGCCTGATTCTGTTTGGCGGTTTGCTATTGGTTGCCTGTGCTCATGTTGCGGTCGCCACCGCCAATGGCATTCGCCCCAGCCCCGAGGTCAGAATCGGTCACGATGGGTTATCCCTTATTTTTGGGGCAGCCCTTTACGGGATCATGACGCAGTTACATCCAGCGCTAATCGGCGTTCCAATTTTTGCATTATCGAAAGCAGGTTAAGTCATGTCTGTTCAAAATATTATCAAGCGATTGACGGCGCCGGAAATTACCGATCGGAAGGGCGGTGAACCAATCGTGGCGCTGACCTCCTATCATGCCCATACGGCGGCCATTGCCGACAAGTATGTGGATTTCATTCTAGTGGGTGATTCACTGGGCATGGTGATGCATGGATTTGAATCGACCTTGCCGGTGCCGCTTGAATTGATGATTTTGCATGGCCGGGCGGTGATGCGCGGGGCCAAGCGGGCGCTGGTTGTAGTTGACATGCCCTTTGGCTCCTATGAGGAAAGCCATTCCCAGGCCTTTCGCAATGCAGCGCGGGTGATGAAGGAGACGGAATGCGGAGCCATTAAAATTGAAGGCGGCAAGCGCATGGCCGATACCATTCATTTTCTCAGCCAGCGCGGCATTCCGGTCATGGCCCATATCGGCCTTACACCGCAATTCATCAACGTGTTCGGCGGCTTCAAGACGCAAGGGCGCACCCGAGACAAATGGGCGGCCATCGAAGAAGATGCGAAAGCGGTGGCGGATGCAGGGGCCTTCGCGGTGGTGCTGGAAGCAATTGTCGAGCCACTGGCTGAAAAAATTACCAAGTCGCTTGCTATTCCCACCATCGGCATTGGGGCATCTGCTGCTTGCGATGGGCAAATTCTGGTAATGGAGGATATGCTGGGGCTGTCGCCACGGGTTCCGAAATTTGTCAAAGAGTTTGGTGAAGTCGGGAAGGCTATTGAGAAGGCGATCAGCGCCTATGCCAATGAAGTCAAGGCGCGCAAGTTCCCGCTGCCTGAAAACACCTATGATGTGAAGGATTAATCTTCCACCCAGCTGCGGAGCAGGTTGGCCTTCACTTTCAACAGACGGTCGAGAATGGCGCGATCGACATTGGCAAGCCTGAGGCTTGAGATGGCGTTTTCCAGATCGAACAGAGTCTCACGATTCTCATGGCTGCGAATGTAACTTCTTACCCAGCCCACAATGGCGAGCCTTTCTCCTGATGTGACTTCGGACACATGGTGGAGTGTTGTGGTGGCATAGAGAACAAGACTTCCGGCCGGCAGCTTGATTTCGTTGTCACCATCATTGCCCTCAATCACCA
>JAHFPK010000029.1 GCA_023266715.1 Hyphomicrobiales bacterium
AGCGCTGGCATGTTTCCGATCTCGATGACGCGAGCAAGACCGAGTCATGGCTTGGCGTCACCAAAATCGAGGAGACAAATTCCTGCCGCGTGGCGATTGTTTTGGGTTCGCTTCCCGATGCCAACGAAAAGGCGCGCAAGGTGGCCGATACCCTGACCCGCGATTTCAATTGCCAGAAGGACACAGCCCTCGTCATCAGTGTCCAGCCGATGAGGGCAGACGAACTGATGTCAGGCACGCCGTGCGGGCCTGAATGATCAGGCGGCGTCGGTTGCTTCCTTGGCCCGGCTGATGCGCTTTCTTTCATTCGGATCGAGATGGGTTTTGCGCAGGCGGATGGATTTCGGCGTGATTTCCACCAATTCATCGTCGCCCACATAGGCGAGCGCTTTTTCGAGTGACATCTTGATCGGCGGGGTCAAGACAACGGCTTCATCCTTGCCGGAGGCGCGCACGTTGGTGAGCTTCTTGCCCTTGATCACGTTGAGCTCAAGATCATTGCCACGGGTATGCTCGCCGATGATCATGCCGGCATAGACCTTGGTGCCGTGTTCGATGAACATGGGGCCGCGATCCTGCAAATTGAAAATGGCATAGGCCACGGCTTCACCATCGCCATTGGAGAGCAGGGCTCCCGTGTGACGGCCTGGAATATCGCCAACGTATGGCGCGTAGGCGTGAAACAGGCGGTTCATGATGGCGGTGCCGCGGCTATCGGACATGAGTTCGCCCTGATAGCCGATGAGGCCACGGGTTGGCGCATGGAACACCAGGCGCTGGCGGCCGGCGCCCGAGGGGCGCATGTCGCGCATTTCAGCGCGGCGCTCGGAAAGCTTTTGAACAACGATGCCGGAATAGGCCTCATCAACGTCGATGATCACTTCTTCGATGGGTTCCAGCCTCTGGCCATTTTCATCGGTGCGGAACACCACGCGGGGGCGGCCCACGGTGAGTTCAAAACCTTCCCGGCGCATGGTTTCAATCAGAATGCCCAATTGTAATTCACCACGGCCCGCCACTTCAAAGGCATCGGTTTCATTTTCAGATGCGGTGACTTTCAGCGCCACATTGCCTTCGGCTTCGCGGAGCAGGCGCTCACGGATCACGCGGCTTTGCACCTTGTCGCCCTCCTTGCCCGCCAGCGGACCGTCATTGATGCGGAACGTCATGGTCAGCGTCGGCGGATCGATGGGCTGGGCCTTGATGGGCTCATTAACCGTGGGATCGCAAATCGTGTCCGCCACGGTTGATGTCGTGAGGCCTGAGATTGCAACTATGTCACCCGCGTCGCATTGCTCAACGGGTATTCGTTCAAGGCCACGGAAGGCCAAAACTTTTGAAATGCGGCCCTGCTCCACAACCTTGCCATCCTGTGAAAGGGCACGCACCGATTGATTGGCCTTAACCGAACCTGAACGTACGCGACCTGTTAAAACGCGGCCGAGAAACGGGTTGGCTTCGATGGTTGTCACCAGCATGCGGAAGGGACCTTCCTCAATGACGGGTGGATTGAAGTGCGAGACGATGAGATCAAAGAGTGGCGCCATGGTATCATGGGCATTGGTTGGCGTGGTGGCCATCCAGCCCTGCTTGGCCGAGCCATAGATGATCGGAAAATCGAGCTGCTCTTCGCTTGCATCAAGGGCTGCAAAGAGATCGAAGACTTCGTTCACAACTTCATTGTGGCGCTCGTCAGGGCGGTCAATCTTGTTGATGCAGACGATGGGGCGCAGACCAATCTTCAAGGCCTTTTGCAGCACGAATTTGGTTTGCGGCATGGGGCCTTCGGCGGCGTCAACAAGCAGCACCGCGCCGTCAACCATGTTGAGAATGCGTTCAACCTCGCCGCCGAAATCGGCATGGCCCGGGGTGTCCACGATATTGATTCGAGTGTCTTTCCAGACCAGCGAAGTGACCTTGGCCAGAATAGTAATGCCGCGCTCGCGCTCAAGATCGTTGGAATCCATGGCGCGCTCGGCCACCTTCTGGTTCTCGCGGAAAGAACCGGACTGGGAGAGGAGGCGGTCGATCATGGTGGTCTTGCCATGGTCAACGTGGGCAATAATCGCAATGTTGCGCAAATTCATGGGGCGCCGGGACTTTCTCTATTTTCTGGAATTGGGCCGCCAATAGCATGGCCATATGACAAAGGCAATTCGCCGGCGGGCCTTAAGCCTTTTCACTCACGAAGACGTCAAAAGCCGCCAGTAATTGCTGGCGGATTTCGTCCCTTTCGAGGAGAATTTCATGCAAGGCTTCACGGATTGTGATGATCGACACCCCTGCCACCCTTTCGGAAAAGCGCCTGGTGGCATCATTATCCACAATGCTGTCCAGGCCTGCGGCCACGATCAGAACCGGACATCTCAGGCCCTTTGCACTCTTCATCCCGCGCAGGGTGGAAATTGAATTAAGCGCCGCTGACAGCCAGCCGTAGGTTGGCCCACCGGTGGCAAGTGCTGGGGCCGCCTCCAACACGGCACTATCACGGTTCCAGCGCCGTTGATCGCGTGTCAGGGGGTTGCCCACAAAATCTTTCCGACCCAGGGGAGTTTGCCTTCGGCCCGGCAGATAGACCCAACCCAATCTCAGGGTCATTGCAAGGAAGGTGAGCAGACGCACAACCGGAACAGGCCAGGCCCCATAATTAAAATCGATAAGAGGGGCTACCAGCACACATTTCTTAAACCAGGTGCGGGTGCGGATGAGGCGCAAAATAATGTTGCCACCGGTTGAGTGGGCAAGCACATAATAGGGCGGCGGACAATCGGGCAGAACCACCTGGGTCATGAAGGCACGAACGTCTTCATCATATTCTTCAAAGTGGTTGACGTGGCCGCGGAGACGTTTTTCGGTGAGGCGCTGCGAGCCGCCTTGCCCGCGAAAATCAACCGATGCCACACAGTAACCGCGGTTCATCAGGTCACGCGCCGTTTCAAAATAGCGTTCCATGAAATCGGCGCGGCCGCCCAGAATAACCACAGTTCCCTTGGCATTGCTCACGCGCACGGACATGGCGCGCAAATGATAGCCATCGCTTGTCACCACGCGGGTGCAATCGGCACCGCGTGGCACCGGATTCTCAGGGGTTGAAATCAGATCCATGGGCCCCTGCTCTAAAGCAGAGGCCCGCCATGGGCAAGGAACAAGACTTTATTGAACCTTCTTTACCTCGGTCAGTTCACCGCTGGCGGAACTGAGCTTGATCGTATAGGCCTTGCCACTGCGAGTGGCGTTAAAAGCGAAAATCTGACCGGAGCAGCTCATGGGCTTCACACTGGTGAAGCCATAGCCTGAAACAATCTTTTGAGCCTTGTCACAGGTCATGGCGGCGGTGCCCAGAGCGGCCTTCTTTTCCGTGATTTCCGTCTTTTCCGTCGAAGCCACAGATTTTTTGACTACAGGCTTTGTTACGGGAACAGCTTTGACAGTCTTTTTCTTCTTCGGTGCAATGTAGACGGGCTCGTCGTCATTGCCCTGATACCGGGGCTCATAATAGTCATAGTCATCGTCGTCAGGATTGTTGTAGGCAAGCGGCGACGGATCATCATAATAATCCTCATCGCCGTAATCGGGTTCATAGAGATCGAGAGGATTTGGATAGTAAGTGTAGTAGTCGGGTTGAAAAAAATGCAGGCGCCAGCGCGAGCCCGCTTCTGCGGCGCTTGCCGTAAAGAGGGTTCCTGCTATTGCGGCCAAGGCCGCAGCACTGATGATACGCGTCAACATCGTATTTTCCCCTTCACGATATCAGGTTAAATTGGGCGAATTGAGGAGATTCGACCGTTATAGGAATTGACCTTGATCCTGAACTTATCGCCATGCTTCTTGGCGATGAATGCATAGGAACTGCCAACGCAATCCGTCGCATAAATGTTCTTGTAGCCGCGGTCACGCAACATCCAGGTTGCTTCCCTGCAGGACACGTGGCCCCTGAAGATGGGATGGGGGACAAAAAGTCCCGGATGTGGGTAATAGCCATAGCTGCCGCAGCGGAAGGGATCGTAATTATAGTAGCAATAGCCGCCGGGGGCGCCGATACCGATAGACACTTTTACTTTGGCTTCTGCAGCCTGTGCAGAAAGACAAAAGGCCGCCGCAAGGCCAGCCACCAGCAAAATTTTCTTGAACATCGTACCGCCCTCCATAATCGCAGGCTCCCGAGCCTTATCTGCTGGGATCATGGCAAAATATTGCTGAACAAACACCTACGACCCTGTTCATCCGCCGTTCAACTTTATGGCAGAAACAAGGCAAAAGGAACCGGAGCGCCTTTCAGCGCTCCGGGGTTGAGTGGATCTTAGAACCAAGGCTTTACCTTGATTATGTCGCCTGACATGTTGACCTTAACCTTGTAAGGATTGCCAAATTTCCAGGCCTTGTACTGGTAAACCGGTGCTGAGCAATCAAAGGGGTTCACGTTGTAGAAACCGGCCCATTTCACGATCTTTTTGCCCTTCATGCAGCTAATGCCGCCGCCATAGTAGGGGTCGATCACGGGATAGTAGCCACCGCCGTAGCCATAATCACCGGGATAATATCCGCCGCCGAGGCCAAGGTTGATGTCTACGTTAACTTTTGCCTGAGCCTGCTGAACAGGAGCAAGAGTTGTAAGGGAAGCAGCAACGGCTGCAGCAGCGATGAGGGACTTGGTAATCATTTTACTTCTCCAGGGTTTGCATTTCGTTTTGTTGTAATGACCCGAATGGCCATCCTTGACGCCGAAACTAGACCACCCAACTTGAATGCAGTCCGAAGGTCCCATTCATTTTCAGTTCATTTTTTAGGCTCTTCCCCCTTGAAAACGGGAAAGCAAAAATTATCTCTGTCGGGACGGGCGCCAATCATGGGCCCGCCATTAACGCATTGCTTTAGGAGAATGTGACATGTTTGATTTTGCTCCCCTTTATCGTTCCAGTGTCGGTTTTGACCGTCTTGCCCGGATGCTTGATGATGCCGCAAGTTTCGAAACCCCTGCCTATCCGCCCTATAATATCGAGCGTGTTGGCGAGGATGAATACCGCATCACCATTGCCATTGCGGGCTTTGGTGTCCAGGACATCAATCTTGAAGTGAAGGGCAATGCCCTCACGGTCACCGGCAAGAAGACTGAAAAGCCCGATGGAAAAAACGAATATCTGCATCAGGGCATTGCGGCCCGCAATTTTGAGCGCAGCTTCCAGCTTGCCGATCACGTGGAAGTGACCGGCGCTGATTTGAGCCATGGCCTGCTGCATATTTCGCTGAAGCGCGAAATTCCTGAAGCCTTGAAGCCGCGTACGATTGCCATTCGCAGTGCGAATGAGCAAAAAGTGCTTGAAGCAAAAAAGGCTGCTTAATTTTTTACTGTGGGGGCGCTTCATGCAAGCGCCCCTTTCATTTCGCTGGCCCGCCAATGTGCCCGAGATGAGTGTCCTTGAAGTCAGTTGCATATTTCAGGCCGTAGCCAATGGCGCGATCAAGCCCGATATGGGCAAGCCAGATACAGGCAAGAATCTGCGCAAATAGTTCGCCAAACAACACGCCGTAAATGGCCAGAAGCAGCGGCCCAATTGTTGTGTGAAAAATATTGTAGATAATTGCGCCGGGCCTTGGACCGGCAAAATAAGCAGCCATGCTGAGATCGGGCACAAGGAACAGACCTGCAAAAATCCAGACGGATTGTTTGAGATAGAGGAATGCCGCGAGGCCCGCTGCAAACAAAACGAGGCCTTCCAATCGCAAGATGAGTTTGGGTTGGCCGGCAATCATGAAATCATCTCCTGATCACACAAGGATTTTCGCCAGCTTCGACAGATCGATGCGCGCACCGCAGATGATCACCACTATGGTTTTGCCTTTTATCGACTCAGGCTGCGTAGCAGCAATATCCAAGAGGCTGGCAATTGCTACGCCTGCTGCACCTTCAATGAGTTGGTTGTCATAGGTCATATAGCGCCGCATCGCGTCGGTAATCTGTTCCTCGCTGACGAGCACCCAATCATCCACGAGCTCACGGCAGAAGGGAAGCGTAATAGCACCCGGCTCAACACCTCCCGCTGTGCCATCAGAGAGTGTTGGTTGTGCATCTGCATGGACAACCACTTTGCCAGCCCGCACTGAGCATAACATTGCGTGATCGTTGCGGGGTGACGCCCCGATAATTTTCACACCCGGATTCCGCCCCTTCAGAAATCCAGCGATACCGGAAATCAAACCTCCGCCACCGACAGATACTACAACCATATCCGTGTTTGCTGCCTGGCGCTCAATTTCAGCACCAATCGTGCCCTGGCCCGCAATCACCGTCAGATCATTGTAGGGCGAAACATAGGCCAGTCCCTCGGCTTCAGCATAGGCACGGGCAAAAATTTCGGCTTCACCCGAATCATCGGAATGAAAACGCACTTCAGCGCCATAATCGCGAATCGCATCGACTTTCACCTGTGGCGTGGTCGTCGGCACATAAACAATGCCGCGACCACCGGAACGGGCAAGCATGGCAGCAACCGCAGCACCGTGATTTCCCGACGACGCTGTGACCACGCCGTGCATGCGCTGTTCGTTGGAAAGGCTGGCAATTTTGTTGGCAGCACCACGGGCCTTGAATGATCCCGTAACTTGCAGATTTTCAAGCTTACAAAGAATGTTCGCACCTGTCAGCCGAGAGAGATGGTCAGATCGCCTGAGTTGCGTTTCAAGAACATGGGGGCGAATACGCAGGTCCGCCTCTTCAACCGCAGACCGGAGGTTAAGCAGACTCATGGCCATCGTCCTAATTAAAACTGCCAATAGTCAAAAAAATCACCTGCATTCATTTATCCCGTGCGAATGAGTTCCAGCAACCTGTCTACATCGGCCTCTGGTGTTGCAAATGACAGCACAAGGCGGACCACAATCTCATCATCCTTGATCTGGCCAACAAGTTCATTTGCCATCTTAGGGTAAAATTTGACGCCTGACGCGAGCAATTGGTCATTCAGCTTGCGCGGCACTATGGCATAGACCATATTTGCTTCCACTGGGTGGGCAATACGGACCACAGTTGATTGACGCAACCCTTCCGCCAGTTTGCGGGCCAGAGCGTTGGCCCGGCGGGCGCTGTCAAGCCAGAGGCCATCCTGCAGATACGCCGCCATCTGCGCGCCAAGGTAGCGGGCTTTGGAAACCTGCTGGCCCGACCGCACCCGACGGCGGGCAAAATCCTCAGCCAATTGCAAATCAAAGAAAATTACCGCGTCCAGCAGCAGCGCGCCATTTTTGGTTCCACCAAAAGACATGAGATCAACGCCAGCCTTCCAAGTGAGTTCGGCAGGCGAGCAGCCAAGGCCCGTAAGAGCGTTGGCAAAACGCGAACCATCCATATGCAGCATCAAGCCACGCGGCCTAACGAGCCTGGAAATTGCCTGGATCTCATCGGCGGAATAGACCGTACCCAATTCCGTCGCATTGGTGATTGAAACAGCTTTAGGCTTTGGATCGCGTTCGCCACGCACGAAGCCTGTCAGGCATTTTTCAATTATCGGCGCCGTGATCTTGCCGCCCGGTCCTTGCAATCCGATGATCTTGGCACCCGCCGTGAAAAACTCCGCCGAATTGCACTCGTCACCTATTATGTGGGCTTCCGAGTGGCAGAGAACCGCACCATAGGGCGGCGTAATGGCCGAAAGGGAAAGACCATTGGCCGCTGTGCCGGTAGTCACAAGGAAGGAGCGAACTTCCTTTTCAAAGACCCTGGAAAGCTGCTCTTCGGATTTTTTTGACCAGTCATCACCGCCATAGGCCATGGCCGAGCCGGTATTTGCCTCACCAAGGCTTGCGAGAATGCGGGGATGGACACCATAGTGATTATCGGATGCAAAATTCATGGGAGGAGCCTTTGGAAAGGGCTCTCTCTTAGCTCCACCTGCTGCGAACGCCAAGCCCCGATTAAGACGCCAATTTTAACGGTACCTTGAGGTAATGCACACCATTGGCATCGGCAGGCGGCAGCTTTCCTGCACGCATGTTGACTTGGATTGACGGCATGAGCAGGGTCGGCGCAGGCAATGTGGCATCGCGCGCCGTCCGCATTGCGACGAATTCCTCTTCGGAAACGCCCGCGTGCACATGCACATTGCGCGCCAACTCTTCGCCAACGGTCGTTTCCCAGGCATAGTGGTCACGTCCGCCTTGCGGCAGATAGTCGTGGCACATGAAAAGCCGTGTCGCTTTCGGCAAGGCCATCAACTTTTGGATGGAACGGTAGAGCATGTGGGCATCGCCGCCGGGAAAGTCGGCGCGCGCCGTGCCGTAGTCCGGCATGAAGATAGTGTCACCGGCAAAGACCGCGTCTTCGATCTTGTAGGAGACGCAGGCTGGCGTATGGCCCGGCGTTGCCAGCACCTCGCCGCTCAGGTTGCCGATCTTGAAGCGGTCACCGTCCTTAAATAGCGTATCAAACTCCGAACCATCGCCGGAAACATCGAGGGCATTGAACACCGGCCGGAAGATTTTCTACACTTCGCGAATGCGTTCGCCAATGGCCACTTTCGCGCCCGTCTTGATCTTGATGTAGGGCGCGCCCGAGAGATGGTCGGCATGAGCGTGGGTCTCTAGCACCCATTCGATCTTGAATCCTTCTTCGGCGGCCTTTGCCAGAATTGCATCTGCCGACTTCACTGATCCCTTGCCAGAGCTGTGATCATAATCGAGCACCGGATCAATAACGGCAGCCCGCTTCGTCTCAGGGTCCGCCACCAGATAGCTCACGGTATTTGTGGGTTTGTCGAAGAATGGATGAATTATGGGCTTTGCAGTCATAGTGATCTCCTTGCCAAGCTTCTACTTGACAATATATTATCATCTTCTAAATTAGCAAGTACTAATTTATGAGAATGACATGACGACACTCCTAATCGACCGGTCCATGGCCGATTTTGAAGCCAGTGCGGCGGAAGCCGCAGGGCTTCTCAAGGCGCTCGCCAACGAAAAGCGGCTGATGATTCTGTGCAAGCTTCTGGAACGGGGCGAGATGAGCGTCATGCCGCTGTGCGACGCGGTGGGCCTCAGTCAATCGGCCCTGTCGCAGCACCTTGCCAAGATGCGCGAGGAGAAGATCGTTGGCTTCCGCCGCGAAGGCCAGACAATCTTTTACCGCGTGGCTGATCGCAACGTGGGCCGCATCCTCAAGACTCTCAAATCCATCTACTGCTGAAAGGAAAGACGCACGTGTCACTACCCCATATTTCCCCATCGGATGCGAAAGCGCTCATCGACCGGGGCGCCATCATGATCGACATCCGCGATATCAATGAGCACGCCCGCGAGAATATCCCCCAGGCCATGAATGTGCCTTTGTCAAAGCTCAACGGGAACAGCGTCGGCCACGAGCAGACGGCCATCGTATTCCATTGCAAGACGGGCCATCGCACAGCCATGAACACAGCTCTCCTCGCCAAAGCGGCAAAGGCCGAAGCTTTCATTCTCGATGGGGGCATCGAGGCTTGGAAAAGGGCGGGGCTGCCAGTGGTGCAGGACCGGAAGCTGCCTATCGAAATGAACCGCCAGGTGCACATCGCGGCAGGCGGCCTTGTTCTGCTCGGCACCATTGCGGGTTATGCAGTAAATCCCGGCTTCTATGCGCTGTCCGGAGCCGTGGGCGCTGGACTTATGTTCGCTGGCTTCAGCGGAACCTGCACCATGGCACGCCTCCTCAAATTCATGCCGTGGAATCGTGTGACGGCTTAATGCAGGATTTTCTTTCCGTTGTCTCCGGGTCGCTCGTCGGTTTGGTTTTGGGGATTGTGGGCGGCGGCGGATCGATCATCGCTGTCCCCCTGCTGCTTTATGCCGTTGGCATCGGCTCGCCGCATCTTGCCGTTGGCACCGGCGCCATTGCGGTTTCACTCAGCGCATTCGCAAACCTCCTCAACCATGCCCGCGAGGGTATGGTGAAATGGCCCTGTGCCATGTCCTTCTCGGCGGCCGGCATGGCTGGCGCCTGGGCGGGCTCAAGTCTTGCCATACAGGTATCGGGTGATCTGCTGCTTGCTCTCTTCGGCCTGCTCATGGTTGTGATCGGAGCCCTGATGCTTGCGCGAAGGAATGCGGAAGGAAATCCCGATATCCGTCTGTCTTTCGCGACAGCACGTCAATTGCTGCCGCTCCTCCTTCTGATTGGATTTGGCGTTGGCGCGCTCTCCGGATTTTTCGGCATCGGTGGCGGGTTCCTGATTGTGCCGGGCTTGATGCTCGCAACCGGTATGCCAATTGTTTATGCCATTGGAACGTCGCTCGTTGCCGTTACAGTTTTTGGGGCGGCGACGGCTGGCAACTATGCCGCGTCAGGTCTGGTCGATTGGCGCATTGCCGCCTTCTTCATCATTGGCGGGCTTGCAGGCGGCGGCATCGGAACCATGGCCGGACGACGGCTGGGAGCCCGCAAAGGCATGCTGGGCATGGTATTCGCCCTCTTCGTTATCAGTATCGGAATTTATGTTTCCTGGAAGGCATTCTCGCCCCTCTTTGGTTGAGCAATATTATTGCGTATTTTGCTTCCAAACGATTCCTTCCTTGCGCAAGGCTCCAGATCGTGTATTTTGAAGAAAGGACAGTATAGCTGTCCTTTATAGATGGTAATTTTGGACTTGTGAGCCCGGATGAACCGGAATACGACCAGAACAAATCTGAAAGCGACGGCAAAAACAGCCGCCGATGCCGTTTGCCTGCCCCGAGCCGTCACCACTAAACGCAAATAAGGGCAGGCTCGGGCGGAAAATACGCTCTCAGAGTTTGATCCCTAAGCCGAGGCTCCGGTGGTCCCGAAACGGCCCCTCCGCCCCACGAGATCAAACCCAGAGATAAGAAAAGAAATAGCGGTCCCTCACGGGATCGAAAGGGAATGTTGGAAGAGGACGATAGCCATGAGCAAGTCACTTCATATGCTGCCAGAGGGGTTGCCTCAGCCCCATGGGCTGTATCATCCCCGCAATGAACATGACGCCTGCGGCATCGGCCTCATTGCCAACATCAACAATATCAAGAGCCATCGCACCATTGATGATGGCCTGAGCATTCTCAAGAATCTTGAACACAGGGGCGCTGTCGGCGCTGATCCCAAGGCTGGCGATGGCGCTGGCATCATGATTCAGATTCCACACCTGTTTTTTTCCGAGGAAGCCAAGCGCCTGGGATTTGAGCTGCCTGCGCCGCAGTCCTATGGCGTTGCCTATCTCTTCATGCCGCGTGAGACAATTTACCGGCAGGATATCGAACGCATCTGGTGGGAAACCAGCCGCGAAGAAGGCCTGAAGGTTCTAGGCTGGCGGGATGTGCCGGTTGATTCATCTGTCCTCGGATATTCGGTGAAGGGCACCGAGCCATTCCACCGGCAGGTGTTCATCGGGCGCGGTCCCACCATTCGCGACGAGGCGCATTTTGAGCGCAAGCTCTTTGTCTGCCGCAAGGTTGTGTCCAATCGCGTGCTGGAAGTTCTGGGCGCCAAGGCCAAGACCTATTATCCCGTCTCGGTTTCCAGCCGCACCATTGTTTACAAAGGCCTCGTGCTCGGCAAGGATCTGGGCGCCTATTACAAGGACTTGACGGATCCGCGCATTGAATCGGCGTTGGCTCTCGTGCATCAGCGCTTTTCCACCAACACATTTCCAAGCTGGCCGCTGTCGCATCCCTATCGCTTTGTCTGTCACAATGGCGAAATCAATACGGTGCGCGGCAACTATAACTGGATGGCGGCGCGCCAGGCCAACATGAAGTCCACCGTGCTTGGTGAAGACCTGTCGAAGCTCTGGCCCATTTCCTATGAGGGCCAATCGGATACGGCGTGTTTCGACAATGCGCTCGAATTTCTCACCATGGGCGGTTATTCGCTGCCGCACGCCATGATGATGCTTATCCCGGAAGCCTGGGCCGGCAATCCGCTGATGGATGAGGACCGCCGGGCTTTCTATGAACACCATGCGGCGCTGATGGAACCGTGGGATGGCCCCGCCGCCATGACCTTCACCGATGGCCGCCTGATTGGTGCAACGCTTGACCGCAATGGTTTGCGGCCTGCCCGCTATCTCACCACCGATGATGGTTTTGTACTGCTCGCTTCCGAAATGGGTTGCCTGCAATTTGCCGAAGAGCGCATTACCCACAAGTGGCGTTTGCAGCCCGGCAAGATGCTGCTCATCGATCTTGAGCAGAAGCGCATCATCTCCGATGAGGAATTGAAAAAGACTCTTTCCACGGCGCATCCTTACAAGGAATGGCTGAAGCGCACACAGGTTGTGCTCCGCGATCTGCCGAAGGCCAGGACCAAGCGACCGAAGATCATGGTGCCTTTGCTCGACCGGCAGCAGGCCTTTGGTTATTCCCAGGAAGACTTGAAGATTCTCATGGCTCCCATGGCGCAGACGGGCCAGGAGGCGGTAGGTTCCATGGGCAATGATGCGCCCATTTCGGTGCTCTCGGACCGGGCCAAGATGCTTGATACCTATTTCAAGCAAAACTTTGCCCAAGTGACCAATCCGCCGATTGATCCCATCCGCGAAGAACTGGTGATGTCGCTAGTCTCCTTCATCGGGCCACGGCCAAACCTGCTCGACCTCAAGGGAACCTCCACGCATATGCGGCTGGAAGTTGCACAGCCCATTCTGACGAATGAGGAACTGGAACGTATTCGCACCATTGGTGCTGTGCGTGAGAATCCGTTCCGTACGGCCACCATCGATATCACTTATGATGTGGCCAACGGCTCTGAATACATGGAAGCAGCGCTCGACAGTGTCTGCGCACTCGCTGAGCGCGCCGTGAGGGATGGCTATAATATTATCATTCTCTCCGACCGAGCTGTGTCAGGCGAGCGTGTGCCATTGCCAGCACTTCTGGCGACGTCGGCTACGCATCATTATCTCATCCGCAAGGGGCTTCGCACTTCCGTGGGTCTTGTGGTTGAATCGGGTGAACCGCGCGAAGTGCATCAGTTCTGCACGTTGGCGGGCTATGGCGCAGAAGCTATCAACCCCTATCTGGCGTTTGAAACGCTGGAAGGCATGGTCTCCGAGCTTGAAGAGGAAGTCACGCCTTACGAGGCGGTGAAGCGTTATATCAAGGCGGTGGACAAGGGCATTCTCAAGGTCATGTCCAAGATGGGCATCTCAACCTATCAGTCCTATTGCGGGGCGCAGATTTTCGATGCCATTGGTCTCTCGTCGGATTTCGTTGACAAATATTTCACCGGCACGGCCACACAGATTGAAGGTGTTGGTCTTGCTGAAATTGCCGAGGAGACTTTTCGCCGACATGAGGATGCCTTCGGCATCAATCCGGTTCTGAAAACCTCGCTCGATGTTGGCGGCGACTACGCCATGCGCATTCGGGGCGAGGCCCATGTGTGGACTCCTGATACGGTTTCAGACCTGCAGCACGCGGTGCGCGGCAATTCGGTTGACAAGTACCGGGCCTTCGCGCGCCACATCAACCAGCAGTCCGAGCGGCTCAAGACCATGCGTGGATTGTTCAAGATCAAGACTGCGGAAGATATGGGCCGCAAGCCCATTGAGCTTGACGAGGTGGAGCCCGCAAAAGCAATCGTGAAGCGTTTTTCTACGGGCGCCATGTCTTTTGGTTCGATCAGCCGCGAAGCGCACACGACATTGGCAATCGCCATGAACCGGATTGGCGGCAAGTCAAACACTGGTGAAGGCGGTGAGGAAGCCGATCGTTTCGTGCCCCTGCCCAACGGCGATTCCATGCGTTCAGCAATCAAGCAGGTGGCTTCCGGGCGCTTTGGCGTCACAGCGGAATACCTCGTCAATTCCGACATGATGCAAATCAAGATGGCGCAAGGTGCAAAACCCGGTGAGGGCGGGCAACTTCCCGGACACAAGGTGGACAGCATCATTGCGCGGGTGCGCCATTCAACGCCGGGTGTTGGTTTGATTTCGCCACCACCGCATCATGATATTTATTCCATCGAAGATCTGGCCCAATTGATTTTCGATTTGAAGAACGTGAACCCCACCGGGCTTGTCTCGGTGAAGCTCGTCTCTGAAGTGGGTGTGGGCACAGTAGCTGCTGGTGTTTCAAAGGCCCATGCGGACCATGTGACGATCTCCGGCTACGAAGGCGGTACAGGCGCATCGCCATTAACCTCCATCAAGCATGCGGGTTCGCCATGGGAAATAGGCCTTGCCGAAACCCAACAAACGCTCGTCGCCAATGATCTTCGTGGCCGCATTGCGGTGCAGGCCGATGGCGGCATTCGCACCGGACGTGACGTGCTGATTGCCGCACTTCTCGGGGCCGATGAAATTGGCTTTGCCACGGCACCGCTGATTGCGGCGGGCTGCATCATGATGCGCAAGTGCCATTTGAACACCTGTCCCGTTGGCGTTGCTACACAGGATCCGGAACTGCGCAAGCGTTTCAAGGGGCAGCCGGAACATGTAATCAACTATTTCTTTTTTGTGGCTGAAGAGTTGCGTGAGTTGATGGCCTCCATGAGCATCAAAACCTTCAGTGAACTGATTGGGGCCACGGAATGGCTGGACCAGCAGGAAGCGATCAGCCATTGGAAGGCCAGGGGGCTCGATTTCTCGAAGGTCTTTGCCAAGGCCGATGTGCAGACGCCGGTCGCAACGAAAAAGGTGACTTCGCAGAACCACGGCATCGACAACATCCTGGACCGCAAGCTGATTGAACAGGCCTTGCCCGCTTTGGAAAAGGGAACGCCTGTTGAAATCATCTCAAAGATCAGGAACAGGGACCGCACGACAGGCGCCATGCTTTCGGGTGAAGTGGCAAAGCGTTACGGCCATGTAGGCCTTCCAGAAGATACGATTACCGTGAAGCTCGATGGCGTGGCTGGCCAGAGTTTTGGCGCGTGGGTTGCTCATGGCGTCACCCTTGAGCTTACAGGCGAGGCCAATGACTATGTGGGCAAGGGACTTTCCGGCGGCAAGCTTATCGTGAAGCCACAGGACAAGGTGGGTTTCATTCCGGAAAAATCCATCATCGTCGGCAATACGGTTCTGTACGGTGCCATCACGGGTGAATGCTATTTCCGCGGTGTGGCGGGTGAACGTTTTGCCGTGCGCAATTCCGGCGCCGTTGCGGTTGTTGAAGGGGTAGGCGACCACGGCTGCGAATATATGACGGGTGGCTGCGTTCTGGTCATTGGCGACACGGGGCGGAATTTCGCCGCGGGCATGTCTGGCGGTGTGGCTTACGTTCTTGATGAAGCGGGTGACTTCGCCCAGCGCTGCAATCTCGCCATGGTTGATCTCGCTCCCATTCCTTCCGAGGATGCGACCATCGAGCGTCTGCATCATCACGGCGGCGATCTTGAAAGCCATGGCCTTGTCGACGTGACAGCTCACATGGACAAGCATGACGGCGAGCGCATTTGGGAGCTCCTGTCACGTCACTACAAATACACAAATTCGTCACGGGCCAGGACCATCATTGATAACTGGGCGCAATACCTGCCGAAATTTGTGAAGATCATGCCGGTTGAATATGCGCGCGCACTTTCGGAATTGGAAAAAGCTCAGGAAACAAGCGATGGCATGACCATCGGCGTCAAGAGGAGTGCCTGATGGGCAAGGTTACGGGCTTTCTTGAGATCGACCGGCAGGAGCGGAAATATGCGCCTGCCGCTGACCGTGTGCGCCACTATAACGAGTTCATCATTCCGCTCTCAGAGGAAGGCACGCGAAATCAGGCGGCGCGCTGCATGGATTGCGGCATTCCCTATTGCCACAACGGCTGCCCTGTGAATAACCAGATTCCGGACTGGAATGACCTGGTTTACAACAACCGGTGGGAGGAAGCTTCGCGCAATCTTCATTCCACCAATAATTTTCCAGAGTTTACCGGGCGGATTTGCCCGGCTCCCTGCGAGGCTTCGTGCACGCTGAACATTGATGACAATCCTGTGACGATCAAATCCATTGAATGTGCCATTGTGGATCGTGCATGGGCTGAGGGCTGGGTAAAGCCGGAACCTGCGCCGGAAAAAACGGGAAAGAAAATTGCCGTTGTCGGTGGCGGTCCCGCGGGCCTTGCTGCTGCTCAACAATTGGCGCGCGCCGGACACAATGTTCATCTCTTCGAGAAGAACCGCAAGGTTGGCGGCCTCATGCGCTACGGCATTCCTGACTTCAAAATGGAAAAGCACCATATCGACCGGCGCGTAGCGCAGATGGAGGCGGAAGGTGTCACCTTCCACTACGGCGCGCATATCGGCGTCACACAAGATGCCCAGCAACTGGTCGACAGTTTTGATGCGGTGCTGATGACGGGCGGAGCGGAAAAGCCTCGTGACCTTCCAATCCCGGGCCGCGAACTCGCCGGCATTCATCCCGCCATGGATTTTCTGCCACAGCAGAACCGCCGCGTATCAAAGGAGTCACCGCTTGATAACAAACCCATTCTGGCCGGCGGCAAGCATGTGATTGTGATTGGCGGAGGCGACACGGGTTCCGACTGCATTGGCACATCGCACCGCCAAGGCGCATTGTCCGTGACCCAGCTTGAAATCATGCCGCGGCCGCCGGACAAGGAAAACAAGCCCTTGGTCTGGCCCGACTGGCCGTTGAAGTTCCGCACCTCTTCCAGCCAGCAGGAAGGGGCGGACCGAGATTTCTC
>JAHFPK010000267.1 GCA_023266715.1 Hyphomicrobiales bacterium
CCGCAGGCCCGAAACGATAACATCGCCCTCATTGTTGATGAGCGCCGGAAGCAGGTCATTGAAAGGTTTGGCGATGACCACGCAATTGGCTTTCAATACCGTGCAGGCCGCAAGGGCCAGGTCAACTGAAACGCCAGCCGTCTTGCCTTCGGGTGTTTCATAGCTGAAGGGCGGAAAATCCTGGTCAGTCAAAAGGCGGATGTTGCGCTGGGCAAAAGTGGCGGGCAGCTTTGCAACACTGTCAATATGCCGGAACAGCGGGAGTCCAGGCACAGCCGCGTCCTGGGCAGCGACAGGACTAAATATAGCTAAGGCAAAACCCAAGCATAATAAAAGTCTCCACGCAAGGGTTGCAAATCGGTTGGTTACACGCTTTATTAGAAGTGCTGGGTCAGTCATATTTCGTCCGGGGGCGTTAAGTGGGGCATCAAAAAGCAGATTGGAATAGCCTTGCGGCATCGCCATCCCATGGCGGTGCGGCGACAGCACCCAAATTACCTTCAGACGCGCCCTATGTCTTGCCTCTTTTATCACAGGCTTATTTGGGAGATATCCTGCGGCGACTGCCTTACTCTGCAATACAACGGTCATTGCGCCACAATGTCGTACCCGTGGACTGGCGGCCCAACTGCGTGCACTACGCCACCTGCGGACCGGGCGGTATCAATTACGCCAGACGGCATGGCTTGAACCTGGTGGCGCGGGCAAATCCTTCTGAATTTGGCTGGGCAGTGCGTCGCGTCTGGGGCGGAAAAATTCTGAACCAGGCAACCCTCGGCCTCTTTGCCGCCTATCCGCAATTCTCTGCCAGGCGCCGGGTGACAGTGCATCAGATGATTGTATTTCTGCTGCTTGCGATTTGCCCCGGTCTAGGCCTCGCGTTTTTGCCGGCAAGTGCAGCCTGGGCTGCAGCCAGCGTTGTGATCGGACTATTTTTTCTCTCAGTGGTAGCTCTGCGTCTTTTTTGTTTGTTTCCACTTCGCCCTCCAAGAAATCGAAGCGTCAAAAATTTAAGTGATGCAGAACTTCCGATTTATTCGGTTCTCGTGCCCATATTCAATGAAGCATTAATTCTCAAACAGTTGCTTCGCGCTCTTTCACATTTGAATTATCCGGTAACACGGCTGGATATCAAAATCATTGTTGAAGAAACTGACACGACGATGCGGCGAACGCTGCAGAAATACATTCTGCCGCCACACTTCGAAATAATCGTGGTGCCGCAGGGGCAACCGCAAACCAAGCCGCGGGCACTGAACTATGCGCTCCAATATTGCCGTGGCAGCTTGCTTACGATCTATGATGCAGAGGATGTGCCAGAACCCAATCAACTGCGCCAGGTCGCCCGGGAATTTTTGCGGGCGGACAAAAAACTGGCCTGCCTGCAGGCCCAGCTTACCTCCTACAATTCCAATGAAAATTGGCTGACCCGGCAATTCACCGCAGAATACGCAACACTCTTTGGCCTGATATTGCCCGCCCTTGCGGCCCGCAATTTGCCCTTGCCCCTGGGCGGCACGTCCAACCATTTTCGCACCCATATCTTGCGAAAAATCGGCGGCTGGGATCCCTACAATGTGACCGAGGATGCGGACCTGGGCTTTCGCCTCGCGCGGCTCGGCTTTCGCACCGGAGTTGTGGAGAGCCTCACCTACGAGGAAGCCAACAACCAATTGGCCAATTGGCTGAGCCAAAGAGCGCGCTGGCTCAAAGGTTTCATGCAAACCTGGCTGGTGCATATGCGCAATCCGGTGAAGACGGGCAGGGAACTCGGTCCCACCGGGTTTTGGACCTTTCAGTCCTTGACCGCAGGCATTTTTCTCTCGGCCCTCTTTCATCCCTTTCTCATTGCCATCACCATCTGGCTCCTGATTGAAAATCCATCTCATGCTTCCTTGACCACGATGATCCTTGCCTGTCTGAACCTGGAAGTTTTTGTATTGGGTTATGCTGTGGCCATGCTGGCGGGAATACGAGCGCTGCGCTTGCGTGGGCACAAAGGCTGGTGGTTTACCATTGCCACCATGCCGGCCTATTGGCTTCTCATTTCCATCGCCGCCTGGCTGGCGCTGTGGCAGTTTATTTTTGCGCCATTCAAGTGGAACAAGACCAAGCACGGACTATCGAAACTTCAAAATCAGTGGCCACCGCCGCCGCCGGCGGCGGAAGGCTTGCGCATCAAGGGAAGCAGGAAGACAATGCCAAAGAACAGAAAGGTGAGCAGCAAAAAAACATCGGCAATCGCCATGGTCATTGCCTGACGGCGAACCATGGCGGCGAGCCGCATCAGGGCTGCTGCACCTGCATCGGATCCCAGAGGCGATAAAGCTGCTGTCATGTTGGCGAGCGTTCCTTCGGCAACGGGCCTGCCCCAGGATACTGCATCGTGCAGCCTCGCCAGATGAAGATCCATCCGGTCGTTCATCACCGTGTTGATGATGGCAAGACCGACGGCACCTCCCAGATTGCGGGTGAGATTGAACAGGCCGGAAGCACCGCGGAGTTGCAGGGGTGAAAGCGTGCCGAGCGAGACATTGGTAACCGTCACCATGCACAGCATCAGGGAAACCCCGCGAAGGATTTGCGGGATAAGTAATTCCGAATAGCTCCAGTCCACGGTTATAGCCGAAGCCATCCAGGTGCCGATGCCAAAGCCGATAAAACCGAGGCCAATCATCACGCGGGGGTCAACCTTGGCTGAGAGTCTTCCCGCGATGGGAGCGGTGGCAAACATGGCAACCCCGGTGACGAAGAGTGTTTCGCCAATCTGCAGGGCGGAGTAGTGATGAACCCGCGCCAGGTAGACGGGATAAAGATAGGTGAGGCCATAAAGCCCAATGCCCATGGTGAAAGAAAAAATGGAACCCGACGTGAAGTTGCGGTTCTTGAAGGCGGTGAAATCAACCAGTGGGTGATCCGAGGTGAGAACCCGCCAGAAGAAGGCCGTGCCTGAGGCGATGCAAGTCAGCGTGAGCGAGAAAATCAGGCGGCTCTCGAACCAGTTGTCGCCGGGCCCTTCTTCCAGCACATATTCCAGCGTGCCGAGAAAGACGGCGAGAAGCGCAAGCGCCAGCCAGTCGAAATTTTTCGCCAGCTTGAGGTCGGGTTTGTCAAAATCAATGAGAAGCCATGCGCCCGCGGCCACGGCGATGCCCGGAATGACATTGATCAGGAACAGCCAGTGCCACGAAAGCAATTCGGTGAGATAGCCGCCAACGGTTGGTCCGATGGTGGGCGCCAGCGTGGCAATTAGGCCGATCATTGGCGTAACGATCATGCGCTTGTCGGCTGGAAAAATGGTGAAAGTGACGGCAAACACCGTGGGAATCATGGCTCCGCCGATAAAGCCCTGCAACGCCCGCCACACCATCATCTCGTTGATAGAACCCGACATGGCGCACATGAAGCTCATCGCGGTGAAGCCGATGGCAGATGTGGTGAACAGGATGCGGGTGGAAAGAATGCGCGATAGCATGCCCGAAAGCGGGATCATCACCACTTCGGCGATGAGATAGCTCGTCTGCACCCAGGAAATTTCATCGGCGCTGGCGGAAATGCCTGCCTGGATTTCGGCAAGCGACGACGAGACGATCTGAATATCGAGGATCGCCATGAACATGCCGAACACCATGAACAGGAACGCCGCGAGATGGCGCTTGTTGAAACCGGTCCTGGCAGGCGGCTGCAAGGCGCCGGATATGGTGGCAGCAGTGGCCATAGGATTATTGCGTAACCGTGCTGCTGGCCCGCGTATCAATCGTGACCGTCACTGAAAGTCCCGGCCGCAGCTTATCCGCAAGCTCCCTCGGAATCGAAACTTTCACCGGCACGCGCTGCGTGATCTTGGTGAAATTCCCGGTGGCGTTTTCAGGGGGTAGCAGGGAAAATTCCGAACCCGATGCCGGCGCCAGACTCAACACGCGGCCTTCAAAAACACGGCCATCAAATGCATCGACGGTGATTTCCGCCTTTTGGCCGGCATGCAGGTCGGCAAGCTGCGTTTCCTTGAAATTGGCTTCGATATAGGCGCCGTCCACAGGCACCAGCGCCATGAGGCGCGTGCCGCCTTGCACGAACTGGCCGGGCTCCACCGCGCGGTTTGCCACAATGCCATCGAAGGGCGCGCGAATTTCCGTGAAGGAAAGATCACGCTCTGCCTTCGCAAGGGTTGTCTGCAATTCGGCCAGCGACTTTTCAGCCTGGACTTTGTTTGCCGCAATCACATTGAGCTGCGCTTGCGCCGC
>JAHFPK010000030.1 GCA_023266715.1 Hyphomicrobiales bacterium
TACCGCCAGCATTTCATCGGCCGGGTCAGGGGCTATCACGGCTCCACCATGGTGGCCGCCAATCTGGGTGGCATGGCCGGCATGCACGAGCAGGTGGGAACCGAGTTTCCAGGCTTCCACCATGTGCAGCAGCCCTATTGGTATGATTTCGGTGGCGACAAGACGCCCGAGGAATTCGGCCTCGAAGCGGCAGCCGCCGTGGAAAAGAAAATCCTCGAAGTGGGGCCCGAAAATGTGGCCGCCTTCATTGGCGAGCCCATCCAGGGGGCAGCTGGAGTTCTCATACCGCCTTCAACCTATTGGCCGGAGGTGCAGCGCATTTGCCGGAAATATGGTGTTCTCATCATTTCCGATGAAGTGATCTGCGGCTTTGGCCGCACCGGCAAGTGGTGGGGTTTCCAGTCCTTTGGCTTTGAGCCCGATATCGTAACCATGGCCAAGGGACTGTCGTCCGGTTACCAGTCCATCGGCGCCGTGGCTTTTGCCGAAACCCTCATCAAGGATTTCTTCGCGCTGGGTGGCGAATTTTATCATGGCATGACCTATGCGGGCCATCCCGTGGCAGCGGCTGTTGCCTTGAAAAACATTGAAATCATTGAGGACGAGAAGCTGGTGGAACGGGTGGCGGAGCTCGCACCTTATTTCGCCAATGCCTTGGCCAGCCTGAATGATCATCCGATTGTCGGCGAAACCCGTTCCGTGGGCCTGCTCGGCGCCCTTGAGCTTTCGCGAGACAAGGCAACGCGCGCGAGATTCAAGGACTCTGGCCGGGTAGGTACGATATGCCGCGACCATTGTTTCAGGAACAACCTGATTATGCGGGCCTGCTGGGATACTATGGTTCTGGCCCCGCCCTTCATTATCACTAAGAGGGAGATCGATGAAATCGTGAAACTGGCGCGGCTCGCTCTTGATGCAACCTACGCAGACGTTAAGGCTGAAATGTAGTTCACGCTGAATTTAGTTGAATTTGTTAAGAAAATTGCCAAACTGGCCCCATCTGATTTGTAGCATAAGGAGTATTTAGATGTCTCACTATCAATCCAAATTCAAATCCACACGACGCTCCTTGCTGAAGGGCACCGGCGCCATGATAGCCGGCATGACATTCATGCCGCGCTTCTCGCTTGCTGAAGAGGAGAAAAAACTCAATCTCTATAACTGGGATACCTATATCGGCGAGCATACGCTGGATGATTTCAACAAAGCCACAGGCATTGAAGTCAAGATGGATCTTTTCGCCG
Organism: Hyphomicrobiales bacterium; assembly: GCA_023266715.1. GTDB lineage: Bacteria > Pseudomonadota > Alphaproteobacteria > Rhizobiales > Aestuariivirgaceae > Aestuariivirga. Next base: position 1,245 of record JAHFPK010000030.1, read on the forward strand.
ACAATGATGAGCTTTTCGCCAAGCTCAAGGGTGGCAATCCCGGTTATGACGTCATTGTTCCGACGAATGACATGCTCGAGCGCATGATCAAAGCCGATATGGTAATAGCGTTGGATCACGCGAAGATTCCAAACATGGCAAATATCGACAAGCCATTTCAGGAGGCGGCATTCGATCCCGGCCGTAAGCATTCGATCCCCTACATGTGGGGCACTTTGGGAATAGGTTTCCGCAAGTCGAAAATTGAAGGTGGCGTGGTCGATAGCTGGAAGATATTGCTCGACAGCGACAAGTACGCGGGCCGCATTTCCCTTCTTGGTGATGCCCAGAATGTGATCGGGGTGACGCTCAAGTATCTCGGCTATTCCTTCAATTCGACCGATGCTGCAGAACTCAAGAAGGTTGAGGACATGCTGGTCGCCCAGAAAAAGAACATCAAGGTATTTGCTGACGACAATGGCCAGGACTTGCTGGCCGCGGGCGAGGTTGATGCCTGCCAGGAATGGAATGGAGACATCATCCAGGTCATGGCGGAGGATCAGGATATCAACTATGCGGTGCCGACCGAGGGATCGCTGGTCTGGCAGGATACGATGGCGATTCCCACCGGTGCGCCCCATCCGGAGAATGCTCACGCATTCCTAAACTTCGTTCTTGACGCGGAGGCTGGAAAGCACATTGCCGAGACCATCAAGTATGCCACGCCAAATGCGGCGGCTAAGGCGCTGATGGACAAGTCGTATACGGAGAACCCTTCAATTTTCCCGTCTGCCGAAATTGTGGCGAAGTGCGAGCCAAGTCTCTACCTCGGCGAGGAGGCGACAAAGGTCCGTGACGAAATTTGGACCCGCATTCAAGCAGCATAATTACGTCTCGATCAGTTGAAGGGGACGGCAGCTTGCCGTCCCCTTTCTTATTGGCTAGCATCCTGAGATTGTAGAGGAAGGCGGAAGCGGGCGCATTTTGGACAATTGGAAAGACAACAAAAACGTCTTTTGGACGCTCGCTGCACCTGGAACTTTCTGGCTCCTCGTATTCTTCATTCTGCCCTTGGGTTTCCTGTTTGTCATGTCTTTCAGCGACAAGGCGATGGTCAATGGTGAAGTTTCAATTACCGATTACGATTATCTGACGGGTATCACGAATTATATCCGCAGTGTCGATCCGCTCTATCTCACCATCATATGGAAATCGATTTGGGTCAGCGCGCTGGCGACTTTATTATGCCTCGTGACAGCCTATCCCATTGCCTTTGGCATCTGTTTCGCGTCCGAACGCTGGAAACCATTGCTTCTGCTGCTTGTGGTGCTGCCATTCTGGATCAATCTCCTGATCAGAACCTATGCTCTGATTGCCGTTTTCCGGACTCAGGGCTACGTGAATCTGACCTTGGGTGTGCTAGGCCTTGGCCCCTATGACATGCTCTATAATAATTTCGCGGTCATCTTTGGGCTGGTCTATGTTTACATGCCTTTCATGGTGCTGCCGCTTTACGCCACCATCGAGCGGCTCGATAAATCCTACCTTGAAGCAAGTCTCGATCTCGGCGCCTCGCAATACACAACATTTCTGAAAGTCACCGTACCACTCACCATGCCGGGCATTATCACCGGCGTGATCCTTGTTTTCATTCCCTGCCTGGGCTCGTTCCTGACGCCTGATCTTTTGGGCGGCGCCAATGCAATAATGATCGGTAACGTCATCGAGCGCCAGTTCAAGGCAGCCAATGATTGGCCCTTTGGTGCGGCTCTTTCCTTCATGCTGATGTATGCCACTTTTGCGGCACTGATGCTGCGCGCCTTTCTGGCCAAGCGTAGCGCTGGGGTTGATGTGTAATGGCAGACCAGTTGAAACCAGGCTCCGGCCCCCTCGACTATGGCAACAGGCTCTGGCTGAAAATCCTCTTCGGCGTGATGTATTTCATGCTCTATGTGCCGATCATCACGCTGATTGCCTTTTCGTTTAATACGGACAAGCGCGGCGTTGTCTGGCGTGGTTTCACCCTCGACAACTACGCCAAGGCCTGGAACAACAGCGCACTTATCGAAGCCATGACCAATTCCCTGATGATTGCCTTTATTGCTACGATTATCTCAACAGTAATTGGTGCCATGGTGGCGCTTATGTTGTGGCGTTTCCGTTTCCCTTTCAAGGGCGCCTATGAAGCCTTCATGGGCTTGCCCATTGTCATCCCCGAGATCTGCATGGGCGTGGCACTGCTTTTGTTCTTTAACGAGACTGGCATGATGGGTGCCATAGTCGCCATGCCTTGGCCGCTGAACCTGGCAAATATCATCATCGCCCACGTGGCTTTCTGCTTCCCATTTGTGGCCATCGTGGTGCGCTCGCGCCTTGTCGGTTTCAACAGACAACTCGAAGAGGCTTCAAAGGATTTGGGCGCCAGCGAGTGGCAAACCTTTTGGAAGGTGATTGTACCCTTCATGATGCCGGGTTTGGTCGCGGGTGCGCTTCTGGCCTTCACCCTCTCGCTAGATGATTTCGTGATTACTTTCTTTACCTCGGGGCCTGAGACGGTCACGTTCCCGGTAAAGGTTTATTCTCTCGTGCGACGCGGCGTATCCCCTGAGATCAATGCGGCCTCCACAGTGTTGATCGTGATAACTGTGATGGCAACTATACTCGCCATGAAACTTCAGGCCCCGGAAAAATCTGGCAAAGGTTGATGATGACTGATCCAATTGTATCCATTCGCGGTGTCAGCAAGAAATTTCCAGGTGGCGTGATCGCTGTCGACAATGTCAGCATCGACATCGCCCCGAATGAGTTCTTTGCGCTGCTGGGTCCCTCGGGCTGCGGCAAGACCACCTTGCTCCGCATGATTTCTGGCCTTGAAACCCTAACCGAAGGCCAGATCGTGATTGGCGGCCAAGACATGGCGTTGACGCCGCCAAACAAGCGTCCCACGAACATGGTGTTCCAATCCTATGCTGTATTCCCGCATATGACTGTGCAGGACAATGTGGCCTACGGCTTGCGGGTAACCGGCGTACCGGAAGTTGAAACCAAGCGTCGCACGGCCGATGCCCTGGAGATGGTGAAACTCTCCCACCTCGCCGAACGCAAGCCTGATCAGATGTCAGGCGGGCAGCGCCAGCGCGTGGCCTTGGCCCGCGCCCTCGTGAAACGCCCCAAGGTTTTGTTGCTCGATGAACCACTCTCGGCCCTTGATGCAAAATTGCGCGATGACATGCGCATGGAACTGACACGGCTTCAGGAGACCGTTGGCATTACCTTCATCATCGTTACCCATGATCAGGACGAAGCCCTGTCCATGGCCAGCCGCATCGCTGTAATCGACAAGGGCGCGGTCCAGCAAATTGCCACACCTTCGGAGCTTTATGAGCAACCATTGACCCGGTTTGTGGCGGATTTCATCGGCAAGGTGAATTTGATTGATGCGAAAGTTCTGGGCAAGACGTCCAAGGCAATCACCTGCGAGGCCAAGGGTCTTGGAAAATTGAATTTCAATACGGACAAAGCCTGCGGGGATACCGTTGCCATTGCCGTGCGGCCGGAAAAATTGAAAATTGCCAAGATCGAACCCAAAGCGGCGGGCCTTATCAAGGTTGCGGGCAAGGTGCGTGACGTCGCCTACTATGGTGACACCAGTCATGTTGTTGTCTCAATCAAGGGCGGGCCGGACTTGCAGGTGAATGTGCAGAACGACTCGCGCACCGGCGGTTCCGGCGTTGAGCGCGGGCAAAGCATTTGGGTATCCTGGATGCCCGACGATTCCCTCGTGCTCACGGAGTAGATCATGGCCCTCGAACTCGACAAGATGACCCGCCTTCCGGGCGATGAAGCCTTTCGTAGGGAAAGCGTTAAAGGCACCCAATGGGAAGCGACCTATGCGGGCGCACTCTCCTTCATGCGTCGAAAATATACCCGTGATCTCAACGGCGTTGATATCGCGGTGACAGGCATTCCGTTCGATCAATCGGTTTCCCATCGACCCGGCACGCGCTTTGGGCCCGAGAGCATTCGCAAGGCTTCGGCCGAAAATGCCTGGGGTCCCTTTTGGCCGTGGATGTTCGATCCCTTCAATACCCTGGCAGTCATTGATTACGGCGACTGTTTCTTCGATTGGGGGCGGAAAGAAAATTTCCCCGATGCATTGGAAAGGCATGCCACGGAAATCATCGGCTCCGGCGCTGAAATGATATCGCTCGGCGGCGATCACTATGTGACCTATCCCTTGTTGAAGGCGCATTTCAAGAAGCATGGGCCCTTAGCGCTTGTTCATTTCGATGCGCACCGGGATGTTGAGGTCGATGACGGCGGCCGCATCGATCATGGCACCATGTTTGGCTACGCCGTACGGGAAGGCCTCATCGACCCACGCAAATCCGTGCAGATGGGCATTCGCACCACATTTGTTGGTGAAACCACTATGGGCTTCCGTATTGTCTATGCCGATGAAGTTCATGACTCGAGCAGCGATCAACTGGCGGCCATCATCAAGAAGCAGGTCGGCAAATCAAAGGCCTACTTAACCTTTGACATTGATTGCCTTGATCCCTCAGTGGCACCTGGTACAGGTACCCCAATCGCGGGCGGATTGAGCTACCATCAGGCCGCCAGCATCATTCGCAAACTGACTGACATTAATTTCGTCGCCATGGATGTTGTCGAAGTGTCACCACCCTATGATCACGCGGACCTCACCTCGATTGCCGGGGCTTCCCTTGTGATGGAATATCTCTGCCTCAAAGCCTGGCAGCGCGGCGCACGCGCAACACTAATGCCGGAGTAGGGGTTTAGGAAAGCGCGTCCCTGATGCGGTAGTACATCATCGCAGCCACCAGCATCGGCGTACGCATGGGGCCGCCGGGGAAGGGAAGGTGCTTGATGCGCGCCAGCAAATCAAATCTTTCTGCGGTGCCGCGAATGGCTTCCGCTATCAGCTTTCCATAAAGGCCCGTAAGCGCAACACCCTGGCCTGAATAGCCATGGGCATAGTAGACCGTTGGCGAAAGCCGTCCACAATCGGGAATGCGGTTTGAGGAGATGGCGATATAACCACCCCAGGCGTAATCAATTTTCACATCCTTCAACTGCGGAAAGACATGGCTCATGCGTGGCCGCATGTATTCACCAAGATTGGGCGGCTCAAAAGTTGAATAACTCGCCCGCCCGCCGAACAACATCCGGTGGTCATTGGAGCGCCTGAAGTAATCCACAATGAAATTGGTGTTGGCCACCGCCTCATTATTGGCGATGAGCGATTTTGCCTGGTTCTCGCCAAGCGGTTCCGTGGCGATGATATAGCTCGCAACCGGCATCACGCGACCGTAAAGAGCCTTCACCGTGCGGTCGAGATAGGCATTGCCCGCAATGATCATGAACTTGGCCTTGACCATGCCTTGCGCCGTGCGGGCCCAGGGATTGGCCCCCGTATTCACCTCCATCACCCGCGATTGTTCGTAAATTATCGCACCACTTTTGATAGCGGCGCGCGCCAGTCCCAAACAATAATTCAAGGGGTGGAAATGCCCCGCTTCGCTTTCGCGTAGTGCCCCGTGGTAAATGGTGGTGCCCAGTCTTTGTTCCAATTCCGACTTGTTAAACAGGCGGAGGCCAGCCACACCGAGCTCTTCATATTCATCGCGCCAAGCCTTGAGCTCATCCATTTGGTGGGCTTTTGGTATGCTGTGCATATAGCCCCAGGTGAGATCGCAATCGATCATGTGCTCCTTAATACGCTGCTTGAGCAGGGCCTTGGATTCCTCGGCAAGGGCGAAGCATTTGCGCGCATCATCTTTTCCAAGCTGGTTTTCAATTTTCTTCTGGCCCGATGAGAAACCTGTGCAGATTTGCCCGCCATTGCGTCCCGATGCGCCGTATCCGATCCGTTCCGCCTCAAGCACCACAACCCGGTAACCCGCGTTAACCAGCTCAAGGGCCGCTGAAAGACCGGTATAACCTGCGCCAATCACACAAACATCGGCGGAAACCTCTCCATTAAGGTTTTCGCACTTCAGATGAATGTTCGCAGTGGCTTGATAATAGGACTTAGCATCAATCGATTTAACCATGGCAAAAGCTTTAGCTGACCCCCTTTTGAAAGGTCAAGAAGGCGCGCTACAATGGCCCGATTCAACAATTAATGGTTTGTCATGGCCCGGTCGACATTCGAGGAATTCATCTCCAGCAATAAGATCAGCGAGGTGGAGTGCTTGGTTGCGGACATGTCAGGAACGGCGCGGGGGAAAATCCTGCCGCCGAAGAAGTTTCTGCAGGGGCAAAAATCTCAAGGACTTCGGGTTCCCGAAGAAGTGTTCACCTTGACCATCAATGGGCGCTTCGTTTCAGAAACAGCGGCAGTGAGCGACAGTGCCATCGACATATATATGGAGCCTGACCCAGAAACCACGCGCATGGTTCCCTGGTACACTGAGCCTACCGCACAAGTGATCTGCGATGCCTTTCATCTCAATGATGAACCCGTTGAGATCTCTCCGCGCCATGTATTGCGGCGCGTGTTGGCCCTTTACAAGGCCAAGGGGTGGCGTCCGATTATCGCGCCTGAACTGGAGTTCTATCTCTGCAAGAAAAACCTCGATCCCGATTACCCCATAGAAGCCGCTATCGGCCGCTAGGGCCGCAAGGAGTCCGGTGGCCAGGCTTATGGCATTGACGCGGCCAATGATTTTGATCCCATCGTTGAGGATATTTACGATTACTGCGAAGCCCAGGAACTGGATGTTGATACGCTGTCCCATGAAAGCGGCCCGGCCCAGCTTGAAATCAATTTCAACCATGGCGATCCCCTTGAGCTTGCCGATCAGGTGTTCCTGTTCAAGCGCACCGTGCGCCAGGCGGCCTTGAAGCACGACATGTACGCAACTTTCATGGCAAAGCCCCATGAGCATGAGCCGGGCTCATCCATGCATATTCACCAGTCCGTCCTCGATTTTAAGACAGGTAAGAATGTCTTCGCCGGCAAAGACGGAAAGCATTCGCGGCTTTTCCTGAATCACATCGGTGGTTTGCAGCGCTACCTTGCGGCGGCACTTCCATTTTGGGCGCCCAATGTGAATTCCTATCGCCGGCTGGTTCCTGAATCAGATGCGCCGACCAATGTCCATTGGGCCATAGACAATCGCACCGTAAGCTTGCGGGTCCCCAGTTCGAACCCCGCAAACCTGCGTGTGGAGAACCGCGTTCCCGGTGCCGATGCTAATCCCTATCTGGCATTTGCTGCTTCTCTGGCTTGCGGCTATTTGGGCATGATTGAGCGCATCAAGCCCTCGGAGGCGGTCACCGGTTCAGCCTATCGCTATGCCCACACACTGCCGATCAATCTTGACGAGGCGCTGGATAAATTGAACTATACCAAATCACTGAAACAGGTTCTGGGCGAAAAATTTATAACCGCCTATCAGGACGTGAAGTTTGAGGAAATGCAGCATTATCGCCGGGTGATCAGCTCCTGGGAGCGGGAATTCCTGCTGCTCAATGTTTAGCTTTGCGGCAGTGGAGAATTCATGCGCCTGATTTTGCGGATCTTTGTATTTGTATTCTTCCTTCTTGCCGGGCAGCAGGCCCATGCCGGCAAAGGTGACCGCGTGCCGAGCTACGAAGGCGTTACCGGAGCCATAGCAGAAATATTGAATTCGCCTGAACGCCTGACGTTGCCGATTGAACGCATAAGGCAGGCGCTTAAGGCGCATTACCTGGACAACGGTGGTTCGATCTATTGGGTGGGCACAGGCCGCATGACACCCTTCATACAGCGCCTGGAAGACGCCCAATTTGATGGCCTCAACTCCGCCGACTACCCCGTCGACACGCTCATCGATCTGCGGGATTCAATTGACCCCGACGATCCCCATTCAGCGGCCCAGGCGGAGCTCTATTACTCGGCCTTCTTCGTCGCCTACGCCGCCGATCTCAAGATCGGGCGTGTGGCACCCCAGAAAGTTGATCCCCGCCTGTTTCGCAGTCGCAAGACCATTGATGTGCTGCAGGTTCTGACCGAACTCAACAAGCAGAGAAACCCCAGCGCCTTTCTATCGAATTTCGAGCCGCGCAACGAGCATTACCAGGCGCTAAAAAAGATGATGCGGGTATATTCGACCGAGGCCGACGAAGGCGGCTGGCCGATGATTGAGCAGGGTGTCGCACTTAAGGCTGGCATGAGCGATCCCCGTATTCCTAAAATAAGATCCTTGCTTGCTCTCACAGGCGACTATGAATGGCAAGTCACCGGCTCGCCCGTTTATGACCAGCGGCTTGCCATTGCCGTTCAAAGATTTCAACAGCGCCATGGTCTTGAAGCGAAAGGCCTGATCGGCAAGCAATCCATCATCGCGATGGATGTGACGCCTGAAGATCGTATCAATCAAATCATGCTGAACATGGAACGCTGGCGCTGGATGCCAGACAACCTTGGCGAAAACCATTTGCTGGTGAACCTTGCGGCCTTTGAACTGCAGCGCGTCCAATCCTCGACCATTGTTGAGCGCATGAACGTCGTGGTGGGGGCCGTTGCCACCCAGACCCCGGAATTTTCCGATGAGATGGAATATGTGGAACTCAACCCGACCTGGACCGTACCCTATTCCATTGCCACTCAGGAAATGTTGCCGAAATTGCGGTCAAATCCCTATGCCTATGCAGCGGAATTTGACGTGTTTGTAAATGGCGCGCTTTCTTCCTGGGGCTCCATTGATTGGGGTGCCTATGGTCCCGGAAAATTCCCCTTCACCTTCAGGCAAAGACCTGGGCCAAAAAACGCATTGGGCAAAGTGAAGTTCATGCTGCCAAACAAGCATAACATTTATCTGCATGACACGCCTTCGAAGGACAAATTTGCGTCGACTTCACGGGCCTTTAGCCATGGCTGCATCCGGCTTTCGCGGCCGATTGAATTGGCCCACACAATTATTGGCGAGATTCCGGGCTGGAATGATGCGCGGGTAGATAGTGTTCTGGCCGGTGGCGAACTCACACGGGTCAGCTTGCAAAAGCATATCCCGGTGCATCTCATTTACTCAACCGCTTTCAAGGGAGAAAAAGGCATCGAGTTTCGACCCGACGTCTATGGTCGCGACCGCAAACTCTATAATGCCCTGTTCGGCCGGCCTTCGTCCTAGTTTAAGGAACTCAACGTCGAATACGCGGACAGCGCTTCCGTGCTGGATTTGACATGCAGCACGGCGGCACCGTCATGATCAAGGAATTCCTTCACCTTCGCATCAACGTCATCGCCCAAAGTGATGGTTACGGCAAACACACCGAATGATTTTGCCCAGAGGGTGAAATCCGGATTGACCAGATCGGTGCCAGAAACCCGGTGCGGGTAGTGTTTTTCCTGGTGGGTGCGAATGGTGCCGTAAACGCCATTGTCTGAAATGACGATCTTCGGCTTGGCGCCATACTGAACCGCAGTTGCAAGTTCCTGGCCAGTCATCAACACGCCGCCATCGCCGACAAAGGTGATCGCCATGCGCGTATCGTCAACAATCGCGGCGGCAACGGCGGTGGGAACGCCAAAGCCCATGGCTCCGGCAATTGCCCCTAACAAAGTGTTTTTGGGTGTCATCACCCAGTGACGATGCACCCAGGTTGACATGTTGCCCGCATCCGTCGTGATCACTGCGTTATCCGGCGCTTGTGCTGCGATTGAAACCACCACCTTGCCAAAGTCCACCGCGTCGTTAGGCTCCGGTGAGGTGAAGCGCTGGAATTCCCGTATGAATTCATTGATGGATGAGCTCCAGGACTCGCGTGCCGAGGAAACAACGCGGGGATGCGCGGCAAGGTCGGAGAGTACGGCTGCAGGATCGGCGATGAGGCCTAAATCGGTTCTGAATATTTTTCCGATTGCCTCGCCATCGGGATAGATATGGATGAGTTTTTGCTTGGGTTCCGGCGACGTTGGGAAGGTATAATTGAGGCTGGCCACATCCCCAAGCCGCGTTCCAACCGCGATGATGAGATCGGCGTTGGCCAAAACCTGCCGGTGCTTCGGCGGGTTTCCAAAGCCCAAATGCCCCGCATAGAGAGGCGAACCATTATCAAAAATATCCTGGTTTTTCCATGTGACCGCGACCGGGATTCGCAAGGCTTCGGCAAAGCGGTGCAGGGCCGCCGCCCCTTTGGCGCCGCGAAACATGGCTCCCGCAATAACGATGGGGTTATCTGCGCCCTCAATCATCGCCTGGATGGCCGCAATGTCGCTTGCCCCATGATGGGCAACAGCGATGGGAAAGGGGGAGGGGATTGTTTCGCCCGCTTCGTCGCTCAAAACGTCTTCGGGAAGGGAAATAATGACCGGGCCGGGTTTTCCTTCGCTGGCCAGGCGCAGGGAGCGAGTGACAATTTCGCCGATCTTTCCGCCATCGTGGATTTCAAATACCCCCTTGGCCATGTTGCCAAAGAATTGCCCATAGTCAATTTCCTGAAAGGCCCCGCGGCTGCGCTCTTCCCGTGAAACCTGGCCAATGAAAAGCAGGACCGGTGTGGCATCCTGTTCTGCCACGTGAATGGCAATGGAGCCATTGGTGGCGCCAGGCCCGCGGCTCACCAAAAAGACTGCAGGCTTTCCCGTCAGGCGGGCCTCAGCCACGGCCATGAAGCCCGCACCCGACTCGTGCCGGCAAATGATGGTTTTTATCGGGCTGTCATAGAGGGCATCGAGCAGCGCCAGATAGCTCTCGCCCGGCACACAATAGACCCTCTCAATGCCATGGGCTTCCAAGCATTTAACAATAAGGTCTGCGGCGCGCATAGGCCAACTCCGGGAAATTCAAAACACCACGATAGATGCCTTGAACCCGCCCGGAAGTCGAGCCCGTTTCGCCTATGTTATGGCTGGGCTGCGGCAGACAGAGATGTAAGCGCCGCTTCGGCTTCCGGAACTCCGGCAGCTCTGGCCTTCCCATACCATTCTTCGGCTTTTGCTGCGTCAGGCGTGATGCCTTGCACCTTCAATTCAGCAAAGACTGCGGGGTCATAGGTTTTTGCAACACCCATTGCACCGGCTGCCGCACCCAGTTGAAACGCCCGCGAATAGAACTGGCGGGCAATGATGAGATCTCCGGTTTTCATCAGAATATCGCCCTTTTGCAATAGGCCTGCCACTTCGGCCGAAAGAACTGGCTCAATTGGCACAATGGCCTTTGGTGGTACAACGGCCGTAGCTTCCTCGGCGTTGATTTTTACCACGGTGCCATTTTCCGGAGCTGCATTTGCAGGTGTAATTTGCAAAGCCGGCTCGTCTTCGAGGCCCACATCGTCAATGGCAACTGTCATTTCCTTTACTGGAGCCGCAAGTTCCCCTGTATTGGTTTCGATGGCTGCAACTGAAATATCAAACTTTGCGGTATCTGACTGCGGCACGAAAAGATTAATATCGTTTTCTTCTCCATCATTGACGAGCCATGTGTTATCAGGGAGCTTCTTTCCCGCCGACAGGTAGGCTGATGCCGGAAGCCCTGAAATCTTAATTGCCAGTTTTTGATCCTCAAATGCCGGTTCGGCGTTGAGGGCGAGCGGGATCATGCTGTTCAAGGTTCCCGTCACATCCGAAACATCAAGCGAGGCGATGGCGATGGGCTTCTTGGAAATCATCGTTTCCCGCTTTGAATTGAACAAGGAGTCTGAATCACTGGCCAGCAGGCTGCTGGCAAATCCGTAAGCAAGGGTTGCCGATTTCGATATTTGATCGGATTTCGTAACTGCAAAACCAACGGTTCCACCCGCAACGGCAGCAAACATGCCGGCGAACAACAGGCTCTTTTTGAACCTTGGGTTTTTCGTCATTGGTGTTGGGGCAAAGGTTTGCTCGCCTCCATCCCTGTCGGTGGCATAATAGCGATGCTGGATTTCGAGTTCACTGGCAGGAATTGTTGGCCGGGGCGGCACGGGGGGCATAGGCGAGCGCTCCAGCTGTAAATCCAGTTGTTCGCGCTGTTTTTCCATGATCCTGCGGCGGTAATACTCGTAGGTCTTGTTTTCAGGCGGCTGGATTGATTGGGCCTCCTGTTTGCGACGATATTGATTGACCAGAAACTCGGCATCATCATCGCGGTAATTCTGCGCCAACCATGTAGGAGAAGTGTTCTCCGCAACATTTTCTGCTTCATTCTCGATGGCGTTGAGTTCAAGTTTTGGAAGGGGATGGTTCATGTCTAATCCTCCTATTGTAGTGTGATCGTCGTGAGTGAATTTTGCGAAGGCTTGCTCGCGCCCATGAGGTCTTTTGCGGTCAAATATTGTTTCCAGCCTGGCACAGCGGCAGAAAAGTTGGTGCTCTGTTCGCTGTTGCGCGTGGCGAAATAGGTTGAAAGCAGTGCCTTGTTGAACTTCTTAAGTTTGTAGAAACGTTCTGTGCGCTCGGGCCAATCGAAAACCGCAAGGATCAAAGATGCTGCTACGGTTTCTACGGCTGTGTCATTGGCAACGAGGCGCGGGAAATCGGTGTGGCTAAGAATTGCGGGCGAATAAATTTCCGCCAGGCCTTCAGGCAACGATATGGGCAAGATATGCAGCCCGCTGTTGGCCTTGAGTGAATTCAAAAGGAGAGTGGAATCAGGGCCCACGAAGACCGCTGCATCAATGCGGCCGTCGAGCAAGGCCGAAAGCGAGCTATTTCCCGTGGTGGGCACCCGCTCGTATTTTGTTCCAAGTGCCTCAAATACAAGCTCGGCGGCGACGAATTCATCGCTATTTGCAGGGCCCGTTGCAACTCTCAGGCCCGAGAGGTTCTCAATTCCGGCAATGTCCTTGCGGGCCAACACGATGACATTCACATTTGCGAGCTTCGCAAGATAGGCAATCTTGCCAGTCTCGTCCTTGTAGAGATTGTTTTTCTTGACGTAGGCCAGACTGTCGGACGAAAGGAGTGCGACATCAACGCCGCGCAAAAACAGCAAATCATTTATCGACTGAAGGCTGCCGCGGCCGATGATGGGGAGGACCCGCAAGCCATCAGTGTGGTCCAAGGCATTGGCAATTTCGAGCACACTTGCTGCAAGGCCTGGCTCACTGGCAAGCAAACCCACGGTGCTTTGATTGAGCTTAAGCCCGCGGATGTCTTCCGACCGGACCCCTGAACTCGACGCAACAGCCAACCACGCGGCTACAAACATTACGAAGGCATTTTTCAATACCCCGATCCCCTCAAAAAACTGCCATCCCGCCAAAACACACGTATTTTCCGCCCGTGTGCTGGAGGTTAACTTGAGCCGCCGATTGCTGCCAGAATGTGGCAAAGTACGGACGAGAATGTGATATTTGGCCTCGATTCAGGAGATTCCAAGGAGAATCAGCGTTGCGCAGAACTAACCAGGAAAAGGTCAAAATTAAGGGTAAAAAGCTACGTCTAGTGATGCCTGAGGGTGGCGACGAGCGCGTCCGAGTCGCCGCGGAAATACTGCGCTCCCAAGACCTGGCCGTTCCAATTTTGTTCGACTCTGAAACACCGGAACCTGCCAGGCATCACCTTAACCTTGTTCAAAATAAAAGACCGAAAATGTCGGACGCCATGGCCTTGCGGCTTCTCCAAAAACCACTCTATCTGGCAGCCGCCGTGGTAGCGGTTGGGGATGCTGATGCCATGATTGCCGGCACCATAAATTCAACTGCGCGGGTTATTGAAGCAGGCCATATGCTGATTGGCCTGGCCGAGGGAATCGAAACACCATCAAGTTTCTTTCTCATGCAGTGGCCTGACCGCCAACTGATATTTGCCGATTGCGCAGTGAATGTGCAGCCCACGGCAGAGCAGTTGGCTGACATCGCCATCGCTTCGGCTGCAAGCGCGGCCAGAATACTGGGTGACGAACCGCGCGTAGCCTTGCTGTCATTTTCCACCAAAGGCAGCGGCAATCACCCGGATGCCGAGAAGGTCGTTGCGGCTCTGCAAATCATTCACCGACGCAGCCCTGCAATGAAGGTCGATGGGGAATTGCAGGGCGACGCAGCGCTTTCCTCCGCTGTTGCGGCAAAAAAGCTGAAAGAGGTTGGTGAAGTTGCTGGCCGTGCCAATGTGCTGGTGTTTCCCGATCTCGATGCCGGCAACATCGCTTACAAGCTCGCTCAATATCTGGGCGGTGCCCGTGCAATCGGCCCCATACTGCAAGGCTTTGCTAAACCGGTTTCAGATCTGTCGCGCGGCGCGACCGTAGACGACATCGTTGATACCGCGTCACTGCTTCTGGCGATGTCATTGCCGCAATAGCGTGGAGACATGCCGTGCGATAGTGAGTTCTTCATTAGCCTTGACGACATAAACATGACTGTCATCAAGATTGAGCCATTGAAGCTGTTCCATGATTTTTGCGCGAACCGGAGCTGCATTCTCGCCAATGCCGCCAGTAAAGGCGATGGCGTCAAGACCACCCAATGCGGTGACGAGCGAACTCGCATAGCGCGCGGCGGAATAGCAATAATAGTCAACCGCCTCGGCGGCTTCCTTTTTCCGGCTGGCCAGTAGTTCGCGCATATCCGACGAAATGCCGGAAAGACCGAGCAAGCCGCTCTTGCGGTAGAGCAAATCCTCCAGCTCTTCGAGGCTCAGGTGATCGTCCCGCATCAGGGCAATCAAAACACCGGGATCAATGGACCCCGTGCGTGTGCCCATCACCAGGCCGTCTGCGGTGGAAAAACCCATGGTGGTCGCAATGCTTTTTCCGTCTTTGATTGCGCACATGCTGGCTCCATTGCCGAGATGGGCGACAAGCAGGCGCTCAGGCAACGCCTTGCCTGTCTGCGCTGGCAGCGCCTGCACAACATGCTCATAGTTCAGGCCATGAAAACCATACCGCCTGTAGCCGCGCTCATGATAGGCGCGGGGCAGCGGGAGGCGTGTAGCGATGCCCGGTTGGGTCGCGTGAAAGGCCGTGTCGAAACAGGCAACATGCGGTACGTGAGGTGCGAGGCCACGCAAATCCCGCAGGACTTCCAGCCCGTAGGGCAAATGCAAAGGCGCCAAGTGACATAATTCCTGTAGCTCCTCTTGCACATCGTCAGTAACACGTGTGGGCAAAACGAACTTTGTGCCGCCATGCACAATGCGGTGGCCAATGCCGCCGCAGTTTTGCAAAACAATGCCCTTGCTTTTGATTTCAGCCAATGCAGCTTGTAGTGCGTCAGGACCATAGCCTGTCACTTGGTCGGCCAGCACTCGGGCCAATCCGCCATCGAAAACCGCAAACTTGAGCGAGGAAGAGCCGGCATTGAATGTGACGATGGGTTTCATCCTGCCGGTTCTTCTCCGTTGCTCTTGTATCAGGCCGAACCCTTTTGCGGG
>JAHFPK010000268.1 GCA_023266715.1 Hyphomicrobiales bacterium
GGCGGTATCATTATCGGCCTCTACGAAGACTGGCTCTGGCTGGACGAGCGCATCGAAAGAACCACCGACGACATCGAGGCGATCAGCCAGTGCGAAGGCAACTGCCAACGCCTGATGAGCATCCCCGGTATTGGCCCTGTGATATCCACGGCGGTGGTTGCAGCTATCGGCACGGGTGAAGCTTTTGAACGTGGTCGTGACTTCGGAGCCTGGCTGGGGCTGGTGCCCCGCCAGTACAGCACGGGCGGCAAACCAATCCTCGGCCGTATTTCGAAGCGAGGCAGCAAATACCTGCGAACATTGTTCGTTCAGGCAGCCCATATCATCATGATGCGACCCAAAAACTGGGAGAAGTTCAGCTTCGGCGCCTGGCTGACAGAGGCCGCCAAACGGATGCACAAGAACAAGCTGGCAGCAGCCTTGGCCAACAAGCTTGCCCGCATTGCCTGGAGCATTCTGAGAAACGGGAAAAACTTTGACACCGACCGCACTGAAGTGACGGCAATCTAACACCTCGTCACATCCCACCTGTTCGCGATTGAGATGACTGCATGGAACGGACCAAACAACGCACCCAAAGTCTGATGACCCAAATGGTTCGTCTGAACCTGTCCGCTAATGAGACCAATGGCGCGTGCGTATTCCCATCAAGGCCACGGCCCGCGTGCCGATCAAACAGGCCGGATACATATCAGCGACTTCCGATACCCTGCACACTCCCTCTTGCGAAACGCAGCCGGTCCATACATTTGGATCAAAAGCGGAATTTCAAATTGAGACCCTACCGGGCATCTTCTTGGCGGATGAAAGGATGACCGGGTCAAGCCCGGTCAAGATGAGAAACGTAATTCAAGATAGCAGCGCAGCCAGTTCCGAAAGCGACTCAATCTTTGCCGCGGCCTTCCCCGGAATCCTGTCCTCCTGCCCGCCGCTGCGCGCCAGCCTCACGACCTGAAACCCGAACTGCGCCGCCGCCTGCGCGTCCCAGCTGTTGGCCGAGACAAAGCAGATCGACGGTGCATCCTGGATTTGCAGTTTATGCATGGCATGGCGATAGACGCGCCGGCTCGGCTTGTAAATTCCCACATCTTCCACTGATAAAACCATATCAATGGATTTCTCCAAACCGGCGGCCCGCACCGCACTGTCCAGCATGGAAGGACTGCCATTGGAGAGAATTGCCGTTTGCTTGCTCTTGGCCTTTACGGCCTTCAGCGTTTCGGCCACATCTGCATAGGCATCAAGCTTCAGATAAAGCGTCATCAATTCATCGCGAAGCCCCGGATCTTCAATCTTCAAGGCTTCCAGGGAAAAATCCAGCGCATCACCGGTCACATGCCAGAAATCCGCATGCACTCCCATAAGGCTGCGGAGCCACGTGTATTCCAGTTGCTTCTGCCGCCACAACCGGGAAAGATCGGCGGCCTTGTCGCCAATCTCCGTGGCCAGTTTCTGCACCGGGGAATTGACGTCAAACAGCGTGCCATAGGCGTCAAAAACGCAGGCCCTTATGCCCTCAAGTCCAGCCATCGCCCTTCTCCGTCCCGCAATTTCCGACTATGCTAACCCAACAACTGGAAAAATAACATGCCACATGACGGCCACGGCCACGACGACCACTCTGAACTTTCCCCCATCGCCTTGCGGGTCAAGGCGCTGGAGTCGCTGCTCATTGAAAAGGGCTACGTCGACCCGGCAGCGCTTGATGTGCTGATCGATACTTACGAAACCAAGATCGGCCCGCGCAATGGCGCGAAGGTGGTGGCAAAAGCCTGGACCGATCCGGCTTACGCGAAATGGCTGAAGGAGGATGCAACCGCAGCCATCGAAAGCCTCGGCTTCACCGGCCGCCAGGGCGAGCACATGGTGGCGCTGTTCAACACGCCCGAAACCCACAACATGGTAGTCTGCACCCTGTGCTCCTGTTACCCGTGGCCGATGCTTGGCCTGCCGCCCGTCTGGTACAAATCACCGCCCTACCGCTCGCGCGCCGTCATTGATCCGCGCGGTGTTCTTGCTGAATTTGGCGTGGCGCTTTCCGAAAAAACAAAAATCAGCGTGTGGGATTCAACCGCTGAAATCCGCTATCTCGTGATCCCCATGCGGCCGGCCAACACCGAAAACCTGGGCGAAGAAGAATTGGCGGGCCTCGTCAACCGCGACTCCATGATCGGCACCCGGCTTGCGGGCAAGGCAGCGTGAACGGCCCGCAGGACATGGGCGGCATGATGGGCTTTGGCCCCATTGCGCCGGAGGCAAATGAGCCATTGTTCCATGCGCCGTGGGAACGGCGGGCCCTGGCGATTTCGCTGGCCATGGGCGGCACGCGTCAGTGGAATATCGACATGTCGCGCCACGCCCGCGAAAAAATTCCATCCGCGCAATACTGGTCGCTCAGCTACTATGAGATCTGGATGGAAGGCCTGAAGCGGCTCTTGACCGAACGCGGGCTCCTCGATGCATCCATCAAAAAATTGCCGGTGCTTGAAGCCGCAAACGTGGCACCCGTTCTGGCCAGGGGCAGCCCCTACACTCGTAACGCAACAGCAAAGCCGCTCTTCAAAATTGGCGACCGCGTAAAGGTGCGCAATCTTCATCCCGAAGGCCACACGCGTTTGCCCGGTTATCTGCGGGGTGCCACGGGGGAAATTGCGCTTTACCACAAGGCCCATGTATTCCCCGATTCAAATGCCCAAGGCGCGGGTGAAAATCCCCAGCATCTCTATACCCTGCGCTTCAAGGCACGCGATGTCTTCGGCGCGAACACTGATGATGTCCTGCACGCCGATCTCTTCGAACCTTATCTGGAGGCCGCATGAACGGCGCCCATGACCTTGGCGGCATGATGGGCTTTGGCCCCATCGCAGCGCCGCCATCAGAACCAGTGTTTCATGAAAAATGGGAGGGCCGCATGGCCGCCCTTGCGATGACCGTCCCCGGTGACTGGTCCATTGATGAGGACCGGTCGGCCTGCGAATCCATGCACCCCGCCAAATATCTCAAGACGAGCTACTACGAGCATTGGCTGCACGGACTGGAATTCCTGCTGAAAAAATACACGCCGGACAGCTCCAGCCCGATGCGCCCTGAAGACATTTGGGCAGCATTGACGGCGCGCCGCAGCTACACCCGCGATGTTCAAACTCCGGCTGCCTTCACAATCGGGCAAAAAATCCGCGTGAGGATCATGAACCCCACAACCCACACCCGCGCGCCGCGTTATGTGCGGGGGCATGTGGGTGAAGTGGTGAAAATCCATGGCGCCCATGTTTTCCCGGATTCAAACGCCGTGGCACGCGGCGAAAATCCGCAATGGCTTTACACCCTGCGCTTCACCGCCAAGGAATTATGGGGCCACGCCAGCAATGACTCGGTGATGCTTGATCTCTGGGAGCCCTATCTTGAACCCGCTTGATCTCAAGGACCCGGTTTTCAACGAGCCGTGGGAGGCGCAGGCCTTTGCCATGGTTGTGAAGCTGCATGAACGCGGATGTTTCAGTTGGAGTGAGTGGGCGGAATTTTTGGGTGCGGAAATCAAAACTTCAGAAGTGCCTTATTACGAGCATTGGCTTGCAGCCTTGGAAAAAATCGTGGAGGCCAAAAGTATCATGTCTCACAACGAACGGCTAAACCGCGTTGAGGCCTGGGACCGCGCGGCCCACGCAACGCCCCACGGGCGACCCATTGAACTCAGCCGATCGTAGCGAGCCACGGAAACTGCTCCAGCAACCAGTAGGACATGGTTTGCATGGAGCCCGTGAGAAACATGAGGCCAGTCAGCACCAGCAACACGCCCATCACCCGTTCAACCGTCAGAAGATGCTTCTTGAACTTGCCGGAAAACGCGAGAAATGTTCCAACCCCCGCCGCAGCCAGCAAAAACGGGAGACCAAGGCCAAGTGAGTAAATGGCAAGCAGCCCGGCGCCACGCGCCACATCCTGCTCACTCGCGGCAATCGTCAGAATGGTTGCGAGGATGGGCCCAATGCAGGGCGTCCAGCCAAAGGCGAAAGCCAGGCCAATGCCATAGGCGCCAAGCAGGCCCACCGGCCTTGAGTGATGGTGGTAGCGCGCCTCCCGGTGAAGAAAGGCAAGCTTGAACACGCCCAGGAAATGCAAACCCATCAGCATGATGGCGAGGCCGGAGATGGCGGTTGCCACGTTCACCTCATAGCCGGCAATGGGGAGCGTGAAGCTGATGAACTGCCGGAGTGTCTGGCCAAGCACCGAAGC
>JAHFPK010000269.1 GCA_023266715.1 Hyphomicrobiales bacterium
ATCGCCCAGCACCAGCTGGTAGCCGCCGTTTGCATATTCGGCCATGACTCGGCTGAAATCGGCAGCCCCCACTTTTTCGGACCACTTATATTCAATGCCAAGTTCCTTGGCCGCCTTCAGTAACGCAACATGGATTTGATTGTCCCACGGTTCTTCGATGGGCGTGGCAAAAATTGAAGCCACTTTGATAGGGTCGGCGGAACGGGCGCTTCCCGGGATATAGCTCGCACCCGCTACGGCAGCGACGGTGGCGAGCACGGAACGGCGTGAAATAACTTGTTTCGACGTTGAATTCTCTGACATCTTTTCCTCCACCTGCGCATTGTTTTCTGTGTCGTGCCGGAGGTTACGCAGTCTCACCTCATAAATTCGAGATTAGATCAAATGGTAAAAAAGTCTAGGACACCGAATGCGAGTTGTGGTGGGGACTAGACGGCCGGGACACAATCCCGTTGGAAGCCCAAGAAGGGCAAAACGCATCGTTCATACATTGTTTTTGTGGAACTTTGCCCAAATGCAGAATGTCTTATTCGGGTCAAGGTGGCAAGGTGTTAAGTCACTCAATCCTCAGGCCATGTCGGCTGGGCTTCTGAATGCAGACCAATTTTCTCATAGAGCCGACATTGCCGATTGAATGTCAGCTATGTGATGATGAGCGGACAAGCCGCGATCTCCTCGCGAGGTCTCAGATGGGCCAAAAAGAGACATGGCTTTCGCAATTTAGCCAATACAATACAGTCAGCTTTCAAGTCCAGCGACAGCAACCACATCCTGCCATTCCTCGCCGGAGGCAGTGATGCATGTTTTGCCGCTGGTGTCGGTTATCAGTATGGTCCAGGTGCCTTGCGGGGACATGAAGATTTCCATCACCGCCGAGGCGTTCACCACTCCCATTACGCGCCGTGCTTCCTTGTACTTGTCGGCAAGAACATTGACAATTTTGTCATGGCTGCCACACGGAAGAGCGGCCTCGGCATTGTCGGCAATGCTGACGAACGAAATTGCAGCCAACGCTGCGACGAGGCTCAATGAACAGGTCTGGGCAAACATCTTGGTTCTCCATCGTTGCTAACACTGCTTGTTGCAGTGGGTTCACGATGGCAGCTCTACGCCTGCTCAAATATGACCTAGGTTACATAGGCCAAATAAAACCGATTTAGGCAGCCCAATCGTAAATTTGGTTGCAAACCGGCAAAGGCAACGACCGCTGGCGCTGTAGCCATTTCTTCGATGCTTGCCTCATTTCCAGCAATAAGCGATAATGAAGTTGATGTTAAAAGGCGCCCAAACCATGTGAGTTAAAGAAGGGCCAGGGCAACATGTCATCTCATGCAGACTCAATCAAATCTAACGGTCTGCATCTACCTGATCGTCGACAAGTTACGGCCTTGGCTTACGACCTGGTCGGATCAACGCAACTCACTTTGCAACTTGATCCTGAGGATATGGGGTCCGTTAGGCGCTCATTTCACGACGTGTGCACAAAAGCTGTCAAGAAGTATGATGGATACATAAATGGATATGCTGGCGATGGCGCAATGGCGTTTTTTGGCTATCCGAGCGCCCATGAGGACGATGCTGAACGCGCAGTAAGGGCGGGCCTGGAAATTGTGGCTGCGTGCAGTGAATTGAACAATCATGTCGATCTGGTTGGCTTTGCGGTTGCTGTGCGAGTTGGAATTGCGACCGGCCTCGTGGTTGCGGGTGGTTTCACTGGTGAACAAGCAATGGGCCATGATGATGTTGTCGGTTTAGCTCCAAATCTGGCCCATAAAATACAGTCTGCAGCCGAAACCAATTCAGTTGTGATCTCAACGGCGACGTATGAGCTCGTCAGGAGCTTGTTTCATCTTAAACAACGACCGCCAGTTGCACTTAAGGAATTCGTAGAACCCCAGCGCGTATGGCAAGTGCTCAAGGCTCGTCAGCATCCAACCCGGTATCAGGCTGGGCGGCGTTTGGCAGCAACTCCGCTGGTATCGCGCGAAGAGGAACTCGCCATTATCAAGCGGCGGTGGCTCTCAGCAAACAACGGCGAGGGAAAGGTGGTGCTGTTATCTGGAGAGCCCGGTATCGGAAAATCCAGGCTGATAGTTGCCGCCAGTAACTACCTTGCTGTGCCACAACAGGCGACACTGATTTTCCAATGATCGACGCAATACAGCAACACGCCCCTTCAACCTGTTATTGCTTACTTCAGACGCGCTTTGCATATGCCTGAAGTCCAATCCATGAATACACTCGCAGCCCGTATCTCTCAAAATATGCGAGGCTGGGAGCCTGAGCTCGAATGGACAATTCCATATATCGCGTCACTGATGTCGTCATCCGAGACGTCATTTCCACCGTTAACGGGGCTTAGTTCACAACAGATAAAGAAGCGGACTCTGGCAGCGCTGTTGGCGCTGATAAAAGCAATGGCCCGGTTGCGTCCAATCTTGCTGGTCGTTGAAGACGCTCATTGGATAGACCCCTCATCGCAGGAGTTGTTGGACCAACTCGTGGGTCAAGCGCGGGAAATGTCAATTCTAATAGTGATAGCATATCGTCCAGGCTACCAAGCACCATGGATTGGCCGACCCCATGTTTCACTCATGGCTCTCAATCGTCTCAGTTCCCAGGACAGCGCCCTAATGGTGAATCATGTTGTGCGCGACCAGGTGTTGCCAAAAGATGTTGTGTACCAAATTATAACCATGGCAGATGGCGTGCCGCTGTTTATCAAAGAACTAAGTCACGCCATTTTTCACCGCAAAGATGCATTGGAAAGCAAGTCATTTAACATCCCGGCGACGTTATCCGATTCCCTGACAGCAAGGCTCGACCAGCTGGGATCGAAGCGGGAGATCGCTCAGATTGCCAGCGCGATAGGGCGGGCTTTCCCTTTGGCCTTGCTCCTCAAAGTCGCGGCAACCGACAACACAAATGTAGCAGAGGCGGTAAATATGCTGGTGGCCCTGGGCTTGGCCTCAATAACCAGCACTTCCTATCGGGACATCTATACATTCAAACACGCCCTGATCCAGGAGTCCGCTTACAGAAGCATGATGCGCGGCATGCGTCAGGCCACTCATCGACGAATTGCTGAGGTCTTAGAGACGGAATATGTGGGAACCGAGGATGCAACCCCGGAAATCCTGGCGCATCATTACGAAGAATCCGGCCAGTTGGAAAATGCGATAAGGGGCCTCAAGGAGGCCGGGCGGCTGGCGGCCTCAAAATCGGCAAATGTTGAAGCTACGAATTTGCTTATCCTTGCACTTAACCTTGTGACCAAGCTGCCCGAAGGCATAGCGCGCGATGAGATTGAACTCGCGCTTCTCGTCGCCCTCGGGCCTTTACAAATCAATACCAGCGGACCGGGTGGGCCAGACACACGATCCACCTATGAGAATGCCATCGAATTAAGTCAAAAACTTCCCCATGGCCCCCATCACTTTGCAGCATATTGGGGATGGTGGCGCACGGCACCTGACTTCAAAGTGATGCACGAACGGGCGAACAAGATATCAACCCAAGTTGCAATCCAGGAAGATGACCAGCTTCGACTGCAGGCTCACCACTGCCAATGGGCAACCCTGTTCATGCTCGGCAATCAAAGAGCATGTTGCGCTCATATATCTGATGGACTTCAAATTTATGAGAATGGCGATTACCGTTCCCATGGCGTGCTTTACGGGGGGCATGACCCAAAGGTCTGCGCCCTGGGTGAAAAGGGCCTCTCGCTTTGGCTGCTTGGCTATCCAGAGCAATCGCTGGAGGCGGCCCATTCCAGTTTGACGTTTGCCGAAAGCCTGCAGCATACCGGTTCCATCGGCCATGGCCGCGACATTGAGATTATGGTGCATCGTTACAGGGGTGACCCCACAGCCGTCCTCAACAGAGCCGAAACAATGTCGGCATTTGCCCAACAAACCGGCTCTCACGACCTGGCGGCCAAGGCAAAGATATTCCGGGGCTGGGCCCTGTCATGGCTTGGCGAGGCCGATGACGGAGTTCGCTTAATCAATGAAGGACTCGATTCCCAGCGCGCCATTGGAACACAGGAGGACTTCCCGGTTTATTACGAGATGTTGGCCGAATCCTATGGAATCTTGGGCAAACCAGCATTGGCGTTGGAATTGATCGACGAGGCCTTCGACATGGCCAACCAAACCGGGTTACAGTATTGGTCAGCAGAGTTGCTAAGGCGCAAAGGTGAACTTTTGATGCAGCA
>JAHFPK010000031.1 GCA_023266715.1 Hyphomicrobiales bacterium
GTTCACAGCCATGTGCACGCCCTTGGCCAGTGCCGTAAGCTTATTCGCGAACTTGGTTTGAAAGCTGTCGTAGCGGTTGATACCGCGGGAGCGGCACGCGAACTGACCGAGATCAAGGACAAGACACGTGGCGCGATCGCAACCAAACTGGCAGCGAAAATCTATGGTCTCGAAATTCTCCGCGAAAATATTGAGGACGAAGAGCACAATACCACACGATTTGTAGTGCTCTCCGCTACTCTACAAGACGCGGTGCTGGAAGATGAACCGATCATCACCAGCTTCATCTTCCGTGTACGGAATGTTCCAGCAGCTCTCTATAAAGCCATGGGCGGCTTTGCCACTAATGGCGTGAACATGACAAAACTTGAATCCTATCAGCTTGAAGGGCAATTCTCTGCTACCCAGTTCTATGCTGATATTGAAGGCCATCCGGAACAGCGCAGCGTGCGTCTGGCCCTGGAGGAATTGGCGTTTTTCACCTCCTACATGCGTGTACTCGGTGTTTACAAGGCAAGTCCCTACCGCGCCGAAATCGCCGAGAGAATGGCGCCGTCTCAGGACGATTGAAGGCAGGCGCGAATAAGATGGTGGGCGATTGCAAGCGGCAATGGCGCTTTCAGACCTTGCACGTGGGTTCCCCCCAGCATGGACTGAACTTCGACCTTATCGAACCAGCGTGCCGTTTCAAGCTCCTTGGGATCAATCACGATGTCATCGGTGAGAGCCTCGCCAATGAGACCAATCATCAAGCTCGATGGAAAGGGCCATGGTTGGTTTGAATGAAACCGGATATCGCCAACGCGAACTCCAGCTTCCTCAAACACCTCCCGGCGCGCTGCCTCTTCAATGGTCTCGCCCGGCTCCATGAAACCGGCAAGGGTTGAATACATGCCTTCGGGCCACGAGTTTTGCCGCCCCAGAAGCATGCGGTTTCCATGCCGGACGGCAATGATGATGACAGGATCCGTGCGCGGAAAATGATCGGTCGCGCAGGTCTTGCAATGACGGCGATACCCAGCATCCCTCATCTCTGTCTGCGCTCCGCAATTGGCACAGAAGCCGTGCCGCTCATGCCAGTGGAGCAGGGAACGGGCTTGCGCCAGTATGGCAAGTTCCCCCTGGGGCAGGAGACCCGCCACCGCGAGGCTGCGCAAATCCATGAGATTTTCTTGGCTTTCCGTAGAGCTCGCAAACCAGCCCGAGCCGTTTCCGTCGATGCCCAAAAGAACCCTTTCGGGTGAATTTGCGTGCGGAAACGTCTGCAGTTTCTCATCGATTATGACGGTTTTATCGCCGTTCATATGGATATGCCGCGTCGTGGGTCGTTCAAGCAGGCGGCCTAACCAGTCTTCATCAGTCCTGTGATTGGCGCAGCGGTCGAGGAAATTTCCGAGGAAGGCGAGTTCGGGTGAATGGGGCACAATAGGTCCAGCAGTTGAAGGGCGTTGAGCGATAAATACAAGAAAAAAACAGATACTTAACTGAATATTTACCAAAAACGTTAACTTCTAGGGAGGGCAAGAATTCTGACGCTTGAGATTCGTCTCTCGGGACGCAAGATGAATCTTAGACTGCGTGAAAAAGTGGAAGAGCGAATGAAACCGGGAATTCCGTGGAGTGTAAAGGGCATTGAACCAGAAACCCGCGAAGCCGCAAAAGAAGCGGCGCGCCGGTCTGGGATGACCCTTGGTGAATGGCTCAACTCCAAGATTCTCGATTCCGCCGATGAGGCAGAAACTTCTCCGGTGACTCGCCACCAGCGCGCGCCCACGTCCCGCGGCGAAACTTCAATTCGGCTTGAAGATATCGCCGAGCAACTGTCCCGCATTGCGCGGCGTGAGCAGCACACCGCCCCGCCGAGCCATGCCGCGGAGTCCCGCTTTGAAGATGAAGAGACTCTGGCCAAGATTCTGAGCCGTGTCGAAAGCAATGAACGCCAGACAGTTGAAGCCTTTACCGCAGTCAACGAGCGCCTCGCTGTTTTAAGTCGGCAAGTTCTTCAGACCGCCAAAATGCCGACGATTAGCAAGCCCGAAGATTCTGCGGCTTTCAAGACATTGGAATCGGCCGTCCGCAATATTGTCGAGCACATTGAGATCAGCGAGCGGCGCAACCGCGATACATTGAAGTCCATGCAGGATCGCATGGGTGAAATGGCTGAACGCGCCACATCCTCCAGCAGTGAACAGGTCCTGCAATCTGTTCCCGCTTTTACCAGCCTGGAATCACGCTTGAGCGAGCTCGCGCGCCGGGTTGAGAGCAATGAAAACAAATCTGACTCCGACCTTTCCAATATCCTGCGCAAAGAACTTTCCCAACTTGCCGACAGAATTGAAACCGTTCGCGAATCCGCTGAACTTCTGGCGTCCAAGGCGCAAACCGCTGCAGTTCAAACTTCGCAGGCAGAATTGCGTGAGATTGAGAAACGCATTCTCAGCCTGTTGAAAGAGGCACAAACCGCCTTCTCCGGTCAGGGCGGCAGCGCCAATATGGAAATGCAACGGTTGCGCGCCGAAATTGGAACTCTCAATCAGCGTATTGACAGTGCCAGGGCAGACACCGCATCGGAACGCGATGTGCATGCGCTGCGTGTGGCCGTTGAACAGCTTTCAACCCGCGTGGCGCAGGGCCCGGATATGCGTCCCCTGGCCGACATGGACAAGCGCCTCGTTGATATCACCCAGCGCCTGGAGATGAGCCAGCAATCGGCCCGCAACAATCCGCAGCTTGGCGATCTTGAGCACCGCATGGCCGAGCTTGATCATCGTTTGAATGAAGCCATTCGGCACCAGGGCGACGGCCAAGCCCAGGTCGCCTTGGAGCAGAAGATATTCGAAGTGGCAGACCGTGTTGCCCACACCGAACACCAGCTCGGCCATCTCGAGACCATCGAACGCGCCATCAACCAGCTGTTTGATAGCATTGAGCAGAACCGCACGTGGGCAAAAGATGTGGCTGAGGATGCGGCCAACCGCATGGCCGATCGCCTGATGAACGTTCCAAGTGCCACCCCCCTGACGCTCGGGAATTCCCCTGAATTGCAAGCGTTGGAAGATGGCTTGAAGGTCGTGCGGGAAAGCGCCGTTGGCGCTGACAAACGAAATCAGGAAACCTTGCACGCAGTCCACGAGACCCTGGAACAAATCGTAACAAAGCTGGCTGAGTTGGAAACCGCAGCCGCGGGCCGGCAGGTCGCTGCCGCGGCGGCCCAAGGTTACCACTTTGTGGCGCCTGAACGCGAACAAAACGCCTATTGGAATGCCGGATCCCAACAAAACCAACTGGCCCCGGAGTCTGCACTGGCGCAACAGGACGCCGCAAAATCGCAGGCAATTTCTGCCCCGGAAGACTACAGCAATCCTTTTGTCGATATGCAGACCAAACCAGAAGCCAACCCAGTATCCGAATGGCTTTCGAAATCGGCACTGCCGTCCAATCCGGTAGTTGAACCTCCCGCATTTGACGACGCGGAAGCAGCGCCAGATGATTTCATTGCCGCCGCACGCCGTGCCTCCCAGGCAGCGGCACAGAAGAGCATTCTCGCCACTCTTGCTCCGCGAGCCAAGACGTCAGGCAAACTCAATTTGCCATTCATGAAGACGGCCTCGAAGCCAACACGGAACGATCGCACCGGTGAAAAATTGCCACCGGAAATCAAGCCTGCCTCAAATGCAAATAATAGCAAGCGCCGTACGCTCGTGCTGGCGGGAATCGTTCTCTTGGCTGCCGTTTCGGCCCTAACCCTCACTATGCTCGGCAAGCCGCAAAAGTCCACGTCTTTAAAGGCACCGGCGGCGATTGAGGGTATGGTTCAACCCACCAACCAGTCAAAACAAAGCAGGACTATCGCGCCAGCGAGTAAAACGCGGTCCCAATTTTTGTCGGCGAAGTCTGCTGGTCCTGTGTCACCGGATAATCAAGGCGGTCCCCAATCCATCGATGATATTCTGACGGGCGCACTGCCAGTTCAAAATACCGACGCAACTCTTGCCTCAATTATTACGGAACCTGGAACAGCAACAAACGAGCGCGAAATGCCGCCTGTGGAAGTTGGCTCCGAAGCATTACGCGAAGCCGCCGAACAAGGTGACGCGGCCGCACAATTTATTGTTGCCACGCGTTATCTCGATGGCGAAGGCGTGATCCAGGATTTTACACGCGCTGCCCATTGGTATCAAAAGGCGGCTCAGGCCGGTTTGGCTCCGGCTCAATATCGCCTGGCCACCCTGTTTGAGCGTGGCCGTGGCGTGCCTAAGGATGCTGCAACGGCCCTGGTCTGGTACCAACGGGCCGCGGAGCAGGGCAACGTGAAGGCCATGCACAACGCAGCAGTCATTGCCACAGGAACCGAGGCCGGTAAGCCGAATTATGATACCGCTTACAAGTGGTTCTTGGCAGCCAGCCAAAATGGCCTGAAAGACAGCCAGTTTAATTTAGCGGTCTTATATGAGCGCGCCTTGGGCACAAAAGGCAGTGTCGATGAGGCCCTGTTTTGGTACTTGGTAGCAGCGGCTCAGAATGATGCAGATGCCAAAAAACGCGCTGAAATACTGGCCCAAAACCTGTCGCCACTAGTCGTGGAATCCGTTCGTGGCAAAGCCAAGGCATGGATTCCACAACAGGCGCCAGCCCAGGCAAATGTTGTCACAATTCAGAATCCCGCCTGGCAGAACAAGCAGTCACTCACACAAATTGCGCCCGCCCAATCAACCGTGGAAATGAAATCGGCAACGACGGATCCTATCGGGCTGACCCAACAGCTACTGACCAAGTTGGGATTTAACGTTGGTGAAGCCGATGGCAAGATGAGCGCACGCACCACCAATGCCATTCGCCTGTTTCAGCTCCAGTCCGGTCTGAAAGTGACCGGTGAAGTCAACGAAGATTTGATCAGCCAACTCAAGGCAAAACTGGGATAGCTCGACTGCTACCTAACGCGCCTTGCGGGAAATTTAAAGATCGCCCGTTGGCCGAGCATCCATGCATGGCTGTCTTTCTCGGTGAACAGGCCCCTGAACGGCATTGCCGATATGCTTAAGCCGCCGGTGAAACTGCCAAAGGCTGGCATGATGAGGCGCGCTGTGTTGCCCACAAAACATTTGCAGTGAATGCGCTTTCCCCGCTGGCTCACTGCACCCCCCGGATGAAGGTGGCCGGCAATTTCAAACTCATCGGGTCCCAACTGTTTGGGCTCATGCCTAAGCGTCACGCCGCCAAGCACCGCTTTATCGGCGATGCGGCCGCCAATATCGGTCGGTGGATGGGGATCATGATTGCCCGTGATCCAAATTGTTGCGGCACTTTCCGTTATGGCGCGAAGCCGGACCAAATCTTCATCGGCAATGCGCGTTCGCGCTTCGTCATCATGAAAACTGTCGCCAAGAAATATCAGTTGCTCTGGCCGGGCCTGGGTAATGACCGCTTCAAGCTGTATCAACGAAGCGCGCGTATCATAGGGCGGCAAATGCACGCCTCGTTTTGCCATGTTGGAGGCTTTTTCCAAATGCAAATCGGCAATCAGCAGGGTTTTGAATTCAGGCACAAAGAGCGCTCCCGAGAGGTCAGGAACAAGGTCCAGCCCATTGAGGCTTATGCGATGCATCTTAGACAAGCCCCATGGCCTCGTTGACAAGGGCGCCAGCGGCTTCGGCGAGAAGGGCATCATGGGCTTCGCCGTAAATTGATTCGCGCGCGATCTCAAGCAGCACTGGAACCGCAAGGGGCGATACAGTGTCCAAGGCACGATGCACGATTTGCCCCTTGATGCGTTTCAGAAGGAAGCCCAACCGATGAATGTCGATGAGACCTTCGGCGGCATCATCCCATGCGGCCCTGAGCAGAATATGACCCGGTTGATGCGAGCGCAACACATCGTAGATCAAATCAGAATTGACCGTGACTTGCCGCCCGGTTTTTTCCTTTCCCGGCCAGCGCCTCTCAATGAGTCCGGCAATAATGGCCGCATTGCGAAAGGTGCGTTTCATCAGATTGGATTCGGCAAGCCAGGCTTCGAGATCGTCGCCAAGCATATCCTCGTCGAATAGTTTTTCCAATGACAACTTGCCGGAAGAAATCATCAACGAAAGATCGCGCACCGTCCAAATGACCAAGGCATATTCAGAAGCCGAAAAGCCCAGGGGCTGTGCCCCCCAGCGCTCCAGGCGCCGCGTGAGCAGCATCCCGAGCGTTTGCTGGGCAAGGCGTCCTTCAAAGGGATAGCATACGAGATAATGTTTTTCCGCCCGGGGGAAGGTTTCAGCCAGCATTTGATGGGCCTGTGGAACCACGGAATTGCGCCGTTGGGCGGAGAGCCAGTCCTGAACCTGTTGCGGCAGCGTGTGCCACTTTGCCGGGCTGCTCAATATCTCGCGTACGCGGGTAGCGAGATATGTTGACAGCGGAAATTTTCCACCCTGATAGGAGGGGACCATTGGGTCGCTGCCGTGGGCGCGGGTGGCCAGCGCGCCAAATTCATCAAGGCCCTCAAACCGCAATACTTCTCCGGCAAACAGGAAGGTATCGCCGATGCTGAGTTGGCTGAGGAACCATTCCTCAAGTTCGCCCAGGCTTCGCCCGCCCGTGACCACCCGCTTGCCAAGCCGCCGCTTCACACTGGCAATACGCACTTTCAGCATTTCCGCTTCAACAATCGTGCCCATGTTCAGGCGGTATTGCTGTGCAATCAGCGGATGGGTTAAACGCCACAATCCATCAACCCGGCGTTTCAACTTGGCGTATTTCTCATAGGATCTCAGGGCGTAGCCGCCGGTTGCCACATAATCCACCGCCGCATCAAAATCTTCTCGCGTGAGATTGCGGTAAGTCCAGGCCCGCGTAACTTCAGCAAAAAACTCATCTGCATCAAAAGGCTCAGCACAAGCCCGCCCCAGAATATGCTGCGCCAATACGTCCAACTTGAGAACCGCCGGATATTCCGTGTCCTGGGTATTTTCCTTTGCCGCCTGCAATGCCGCTTCGCATTCCAGAACCTCAAATCGATTGGACGGAACCAGAAGCGCCTCGCTCGGGCTGTCGAGCCGGTGATTGGAGCGGCCAATCCTTTGCAGCAACCGGCTTGAACCCTTTGGCGCTCCCATATGGATAACAAGATCGACATCGCCCCAGTCAATGCCGAGATCAAGTGTTGAGGTGCAGACGACAGCCCTCAATTTCCCGGCTGCCATGGCAGCTTCCACTTTGCGCCGCTGGCCGACATCAAGGGAGCCATGGTGGAGTGCGATTGGAAGGTGTGCTTCGTTGGCCTCCCATAGCCATTGAAACGCCATCTCTGCCTGGCTCCGCGTATTGACAAAAATCAGTGTCATCTTGGCGCGGTCTATTTCTTCATAGACTTCATCAATCGCATAGCGTGATGAATGCCCTGACCAGGGCACATTCTCTGCCGATTTCAAGATACGGATGCGGGGAGCGGCCCCTGCCTGTCCAAGCACAAGAGGAACGGGTGGTTGACCAACCGGGGCCAGCCAGCTTTGCAATGCTTCAGGATCGGCAACCGTCGCTGAAAGACCAATGCGCCGTGCCGCTGGGGCAAAGCCCTGTACCCGTGAAAGAGCCAGCGACAGCAAAACACCGCGCTTTGACGTCACCAGCGAATGTAGTTCATCAAGAATGACGGACTTGAGGTGGCGCAACATATGCGCCGCCCCCGCATCTGCAATGAGAAGGGAAACCTGTTCGGGCGTTGTAATTAAAATGTCAGGTGGATGTTCCCGTTGGCGCTTGCGTTTTGAGTGAGGTGTATCGCCGGTCCGCGTTTCAATGGTAATCGGCAGCGCCATCTCGCGCACGGGAGCTTCAAGATTTCGGGCAATATCCACGGCCAGCGCCTTGAGGGGCGAAATATAAAGCGTGTGAATGCCGTTGCGTTCATGGGGCTGGGACAGTTCCACCAGGCTTGGCAAGAATCCCGCCAGCGTCTTGCCCCCGCCCGTTGGCGAGATGAGCAAGGCGCTTTTGCCCGCCTTGGCGTGATCCAGAATGGCCAGTTGATGGGTCCGCGGACTCCAGCCGCGTGAAGTGAACCAGTCGTGAAATTTCTGTGGCAAGGCACTCATAGTTCGCTAACTTGACTTGGGCTGAGCTCTAAAGCAACACGAGTTCCATGAAGCATTCCACTTCCCTTATGCCAATCAACAACCGCTCTGTGCTGACAATTGCAGTGCCGATCATGTTGTCGAATGTGACGGAACCTCTCATCGGCGTGGTCAATACCGCTGTGATCGGGCAATTGCCGGATGCCTATTATATTGGCGCCATTGCCGTCGGGGCGCTGATTTTTTCCTTTCTTTTCTGGGGTTTTGGTTTTCTGCGGCTGTCAACGGGAGGTCTTTCATCCCAGGCCGTCGGCGCCGGCGATGCGGTTGAGCTCACCGCTGTTTTGTGGCGTGCGCTCGCAATTGCAGCGGTTACCGGAGTATGTCTCATTGCGCTTAGCCCCCTGATCGAGAACATATCGTTTGGCCTTATCGGAGGTTCGCCGGAAGTGCGCGCGCAAGGCGAAATCTATTTCCGCTATCGCATTTGGTCTGCACCATTCGCACTCACAAATTTTTGCATTCTTGGCTGGTTCATCGGTCAGGGCCGTGCGTTCATTGCCTTTGTCGTGCAGATATTTCTTAATCTTGTTAACATGGGCCTGGGTGCCTTGTTTGTCCTCTCGCTTGGCATGACCGTCGATGGTGTCGGCCTCTCCGCCTTGATTGCCGAAATTTCGGCTGCCTTGTTTGGCGGCTTGCTGATTTGGCAATCCCTGCGGAAAATTGACAGAAGAGCCACTTGGTCTCAGATTTGGCAACGCGAAAAGATCATCCGCACCCTGGGTGCCAATGGCGACATCATGATCCGCACCCTCTGTCTGGTTTTCGCCTTCGCCTGGTTCACCTCAAGGGGAGCGCGCGCCGGCGATGTGATTGTTGCCGCCAATGCAGTGCTGTTGAATTTTTTTCAAGTGGCGGCCTATCTCATTGATGGCTTTGCTTATGCTTCGGAAGCCCTTGTCGGCCAATCCATCGGTGCCAAAAATCGCCCGCGTTTCCGACAGGCCAT
Organism: Hyphomicrobiales bacterium; assembly: GCA_023266715.1. Classification (GTDB taxonomy): domain Bacteria; phylum Pseudomonadota; class Alphaproteobacteria; order Rhizobiales; family Aestuariivirgaceae; genus Aestuariivirga. The sequence continues at coordinate 9,070 of JAHFPK010000031.1, forward strand.
AAGGCTTACAACTCTTTGGGCGCTTGTGGTGGGAGGTTTTTGCAGCGCTATAATCTGGTTTGCAGGGCCATGGCTCATTGATCTCATGACCATCAACCCCGAGGTGCGTGAAACTGCCCGGCATTATCTATTTTGGGTCAGCCTTACGCCTCTGCTTGGCACTATTTGTTTTCAGTTCGACGGCATTTTTACCGGCGCCATGGCTACCCGCGAAATGCGCAACATGATGGTGCTTTCACTACTAATTTATTTGGCTTCGTGGTGGGTTCTTGAGCGCGATTTTGGCAATCACGGTCTTTGGGCAGCACTCTGTATTTTCTTTATTGCACGTGGCATTACCTATGCCATGCGAATGCCAGCACTGGCGCGCGCAGCTTTTGCCTGAATGTCAATTGCAACTAAGTGTGAGGGTCAAGATGTTAGACGAATTCAAAAACTTCGCCTTCAAGGGCAATGCCTTTGATCTGGCCGTTGGCGTAATCATTGGCGCCGCTTTTGGTAAAATTGTTGGTTCAATCGTTGATGACTTAATCATGCCAATTCTGGGTGGCCTTGCGGGCGGCCTGGACTTCAACAACTATTTTGTGGGCCTAAACTCAGGCGTGACAGCCACGACGCTGACTGCCGCCAAGGAACAGGGTGCCGTTCTCGCCTATGGCAGTTTTATCACCATTCTGATCAACTTCCTGATCATCGCCTTCATCCTGTTTCAATTGGTCAAAATTTCGAACCGCTTGAGGCGGGCAGAACCGGCAGCACCTCCGCCAGCGCCCACGACCAGCGAAAAGCTCCTGGGCGAAATCCGCGACGCTCTGGTTACTGCCAAAAAGAAGTAAGCGTTTCGGGTATGACTGTTATGGGTCCCGGGTGCTGGACATCCGGGCTCCTTTTTTGCTCTAAGGGCGCCCATGACCAATGCATCGCATCTCGCTGCTATCACATTACCTGCCCAAAATGAACCCGACAGCGGCATCGTCAAGGCCGCCATGTATGGTTTCGGCAGGCCCGGCGTTATCCCGCTTTGGGCAGGCGAAGGAAACCTTCCAACGCCCCAGGAGTTTTGCAGACCCGCGACGGAAAGCCTGATCAAGGGCGAAACCTTTTACACCTGGCAGCGTGGCATCCCGGAATTGCGCGAAGCCCTGGCCCGCTATCACGCACGCCACTACGGTAGAGAATTCAGTTTTGAAAATTTCTTCGTCACCGGTGGTGGCATGCAGGCCATCCAAACCGCCATTCAGATGATTGCCGCTGAAGGTGACGAAGTTATTATTCCATCTCCCGCCTGGCCCAACTACGCGGGGCCCTTGCGGTTGCAGGGCTCGCGTCCAGTTGAAATTCCGATGGAATTTCGCAATGGAAAATGGTCGCTCGATTTCGACCGTCTGTTTGCTGCAATTACGCCTCGAACCAAGGCGCTCTGCCTGAACTCTCCGTCCAATCCCTTGGGCTGGACGGCTTCGCGCGACGATTTGATTGCAATACGTGATGTCTGCCGAAAACACGGCATCTGGATTTTTGGCGATGAAGTCTATTCACGCTTTTACTACGGCGCAAAAAATGAAGGCCGTGCCCCTTCGTTTCTGGATGTCTGCGATGTCGAGGAACGTCTTCTGCTTGCCAATACTTTTTCCAAAAATTGGGCCATGACGGGCTGGCGCGTGGGTTGGCTGCAGGCCCCGAGAGAACTGGGCCCAGTCATAGAGCGAATCATCCAATACAACACTAGCGGCACGGCCGCTTTTCTGCAGCGCGGCTGCGTTGCTGCCTTGGACGAGGGTGATGGTTTTGTCGCGATGCAGGTATCCAGGGCCCTTGCCAATCGCGATCTCGTAGTGAATTTCCTTCGCGAATTCCCCCAGATCAGGTTCGAGGTGCCAACGGGGGCCTTCTACATGTTCTTCAAGATTGAGGGCATGGCGGATTCGGCCGCAACGGTTCACCGCCTGATTGATGAGGCAGGTGTCGGCTTTGCGCCCGGGTCCGCCTTTGGTTCAGATGGTGAAGGCTTCATGCGCATGTGTTATCTGCGCGATCCGGCCCAGTTGCAGGACGCCATGACCCGGTTTGGGCAGTGGCTAAAAACCCATCAGCCTGAGTAAAGTGCTGCTCTTTTATTGCTGCACTGCACATTATTTCGGCCCTCGTAATAATAAATATTTTTACCAAATTTCTGAGTATTATAATTCTCATATAAAAATCAACTACTTATGAATTTTGTTCAGACTTAGGACAAATTGGCCCGGCGTTTGCAAAGTACATTGCAATGCACACGTCTGTTTTGGATCCTCCCATTTTCACTACAGAGTACTCGTGTCGCGGAGTGGCTTTCTTTTGAAACCACTCTCGTAAAGGGGTGGGCGGCGAAAGGTTGCTGCCGTTCACCCCTCTTTTTTCAGCCAATCAAAGTTGTGACGCCGTCAATAATGAATTGCACTGCAAGGGCGGCAAGAATAATGCCCAGCAATCGCGAAATCACGGCGCGTCCGGTAATGCCCATGGTTTTTGAAATGCGCTCCGCCATGAGAAAACTGATGTAGCAGGCAAGCATCACAAGCGCCGTAATGCCAAACAGTCCTGCCAGCAAATCGACCCGCCCACCAGCCTTGCCCGCCAGCAGAATCATGGCAGTAATTGCCCCCGGTCCCGCCATGAGTGGAATGGCCAGCGGGAAGGCCGCGATATTCCGCACATGGTCCACGGTCACCGCTGTTTCAGCCGTTGCCTGCAGTCTTTGGCTTCGGCGGTCAAAAACCATTTCGGCCGCAGCCGACAGAAGCAGCAATCCACCAGCGATGCGGAAGGCTGAGAGCGAGATGCCGAGAAGCTCCAGAAGTTTTGCACCACCAAGTCCCGCCGCCCCCAGGATGCAAAATGCGATGATGGCACCGCGCAAGGCAACCTCGCGCCTGTCCTTTGGCGTCAAGTTGCTTGTCAATCCCAGGAACATGGCGCTGAGAAAAATGGGATCGGCGACAACGAGAAGTGTGGCCAGGGCCGATGTCAGAAAGTCGATCATGCCCGCAGGCTAACACACTTCGGCCCGATGGCAATTTAGTGATGGGCAGCATTAACTTTGGTGCTTGGGCCGGGCCCCTCTTGCACAAGTGTCCCGGCCCCTTGGAGCAAACGGATTATGCCGCCAATTCCAGATCGATGATCCGCATGATGCTGGGCTTGTCACTCTTGTTCGTGTCGGTTTCTACGTTGCCAACCGGACAGAAGTAGACGTCGCCGGGCTGCAATGTGAAGGGCGCCATTCCCTTGATTTCCACATAGAGCGGGGCGCCTTGGATTTCACAGATATCCACGGTTTTCGACCCGTTTTCGGTAAACGATGAACCAGGTTGAAAGGTGATTTCCATGAGGTTTGCTTTCGTGTAGGCCCCGGGAACCGCCGCGAGTGGCGGGACGGATTTGAATACCTTCAGCGTAACCCCGGGGGCAATTTCCTCGGCTTTCACCTCGTCGGACATCGCGAACGTCATTCCGCCGAACACCGCTGCGGCACCAAACAGCAAAACGCCGCGCCGGTCCAATTCAGATTTCGATAGAATTTTTTCCATGTCTTCCTCCCGTTTCTAATTAAGTTGGTTGTCAGTCACTGCACGAAATCAGCCGTCCCAGGCCTGCACGATGGTCTGCTTGACGATGCCGTTGGGACCAAGCTCGGCCATCGACGAGGCGATGACATGGGTTCCATCCGGATAGCTGCAGCCCTCGACGAAAGCCAAATGCTTGCCGTCAACCACGCCATTGTCGAGAGTGTGTTTCATGTCACGGCTGTAAACATCATCGAGGAAGCTGCCGATGTCTTTGGCGCCCTTGATGGTGCGCGGCTTGCTCGGCGGATTGTCCGTATCGATGATGGTCAAGATAGCATTAGCGGCGTAGAGCGCCTTCAGGCTCTTGGCGTCACGGGTTTCGACGGCTCTACGGATGCCGGCGATGGTAGGTGAGTTCTGGCCCATGGATACCTCCCCGATCCCAATTGATCTGTTGATGTGTGGCACGGCACGGATGTGGGGTTCACGGACACCATGAGGCGGGTCTGCAAACCCGAGCACATTATTACTTACCTATTGATAAGTAACTTGTCAACTAGTAGATAGAATCGTATGGCTGATTGTTGAGAACTGCGACTCGACGAATTTCAGGAAGGACGACGTGGACCAGAAATCCGACACTCTTCACACCTCACAACAGATTTTGGATATAGCCCAGCGCCTTGTGCAAATCCGCGGCTTCAACGCATTTAGCTATGCCGATATTGCCAGCGAGTTGAGTGTTTCCAAGGCGAGCCTGCATTATCATTTCGCCTCGAAGGCCAAGCTCGGTGTCAGGCTTATTGAGCGTTACGAGGATGAGTTTGAAAGATTGCTTGGCGGAATTGATCTCGGCGGCGGCAGTCCGGCATTGAAGCTGCAGCGCTACGCCTTGGCCTATACCCATGTTTTGGCCGATCACCGCATGTGCCTGTGTGGAATGCTGGCGGCTGAGTTTGAAACCTTGCCGAAAGCGATGCTGACCGCATTGGAAAGTTATTTTGCCTTGAATGAACGCTGGCTGGCAGCCGTGCTTGAAGAGGGCCGCAGCGGCGGCACCTTGCATTTCAAGGGGTCGGCTTCCGAAGCCGCCCAATATATCATCGGCTCTCTGGAAGGCTCGATGATGATGGCAAGGTCCCACGGCGGCATGGCGCGCTTTGATGCGGCAACCAGACGCCTCCTTGCCGATTTCGGAATTTAGCCCTCGTTCCTGATCGATTTGGCAACCGATTTCGCCGCGTCGAATGCGGCTCGGCGCTGCCTGATTTCTTCCGCTGTTAAACGCTCAATATTGCAATAATCTAGTTTCCAATCCGGATCGTCACTCCATCGGATTGGAGATTGCACGGTTGTGCGCGGCCCCACAGCAGTTTCAAGAAGGTCAAGTGCGAGATTTGCTATGAGATCTTGCGACGCCGCATCATTGGGTTTCCCCGCACTATTGCCGAGCGGAAAATCGTTGAACAGGAATCTCGGAACACCCACATGTTCGACGATATCCCGTGCACAGCCCATGATGACTGTAGCGATGCCGTTCAATTCGAGGGCGCGCGCCGCGAGGCTGACGCTCTGGTGGCAGACCGGACAATTGGCGACCAGAATGGCCGCATCGGCGCCGTCGGCCTTGCAACGTGCTACGAGGTCCACACAGTCGACGTCGATGGTGGTGTTCTTGCTACGATTGGTTGGCAGTCCGTGAAATTGGCTGGTGAGGCCGCCGACGTGACCTCGGGCCACGCTCCGGCGCAGCGCCTTCAGCGGAAAGTAACTGTTGATATCTTCTGCAGTCGTGTGTTTGCGATCAATGGCAACGTGGGAGATGCGCAAATCAGGATCGGTTGAGGTGTCGGCTGAATAGACAGAATAAAATTTTGCCGCCGCATTGTAGGCAGCGCCTTGACCTTGATCGCCCTTACCCGGTTGATACGGTGCCGCCGTTGTGACAAGTGTCAAGCGGCACGACGATAAGGCTTTGGCTAGAGGCAGGAACGGCACATCGTCGAAGTGTGACCATTCATAAGGTGTGCCGTAGCCAAGCGCCTGATAATAGGTTCGGATACGTGGAAGATAAACTATGGGTCCGTCAGCTGACATTATTCGGCAGTTCAGATTCACGCTTGGCGATGAATTCGCTTAATCCATCGGCAATGCCTTGCTCCAGCGCAGGTTCCTGATAGGCAGCGAGCATGGCGGTGGCTTTTTCACGTCCCCGGGCATCATGATCTTTTGCTCCCTCGGCAGACCATTGCTCGTAGGGGTTAAAATCCATGATGGAGGGTATGAAGAAGGCATTTTCGAAATGCTCAAGCGTGTGCTTGGTGCCGAGGAAGTGTCCGGCTGGCCCCACTTCGCGAATGGCCGCCATGGCTTCCTTGAAATCATCAAAGGAAGGGCCTTGGGCATATTTGTACCAGCCCTGGAGCTGCTCCGCGTCGGTCACGAATTTGGAAAAACCACAGCACAGGCCTGCCTCAAGCCAACCCGCCACATGCCAGATGTAGTTGGCACCTGAAAGGATTGCCGCGTGCATAAGCATGTTGGCTTCATAGCCCGCCTGCGCGTCATTGAGCTTTGAGCCGACATGGAAACCGGAGGTGCGCCAGGGCAGTTTGTATTTCCGCGCCAAGGCCCCCATCACAAACATCATTTGGGCGGCTTCCGGAGTTCCACCCATGGGAGCGCCGGTCTTCATATCCACCGTGACCATGAACTGCCCGTAGAGTTGCGGTGAACCCGGGCGAATAAGCTGGGTAAAGGCAACGCCCGCCAGGGCTTCCGCATTCACCTGCGCAACAGCGCCTATGGAGGAGGCAGAGGTTGAGGCTCCGCACAGCGCGAAGGGTGCCAGGATCAGCGGCTGATTGTGCCGCGCATAGACCTTCATGGCGTCCAGCATTGTGGCGTCCCATACCAGCGGCGAATTGCAGTTGGTGATCGACACCACCACGGTATTGTCCTTCACATAGTCGTCGCCAAACACGATGCCTGCCATTTTCATGACATCCTCAGCCCGCTCCTTCGATGTGACGATTCCCATGAACGGCTTGTCGGAATGTTTCAGCGCCGAATGAATGATATGCAGATGCCGCTTGGGGACAGGAATTTCCATGGGCTCGCAGATAATCGAACTGGAGGAATGCAGGGCCGGGGACATGTAAGCCAGCTTGTGCAGATTATTGAGATCGGCCAGCGAGCCATAGCGCCGCTCACCGTCAAGTCCGCGCACGTAAGGCGCCCCATACATCGGCACGAATATGGTGTTCTTTCCGCCCACTTTCACGGTGCGTTCGGGGTTGCGGGCATTCAAGGTAAATTCCGGCGGCGCTTTTGATACAAGGCTCATGAGCATCGCGCGATCAATGCGCACCCGCGTGCCCGTAACATCAGCCCCCGCGGCCTTCCACATGGAAATGGCCTCATCATCACGGAACTCGCAGCCGACCTCTTCAAGAATTTTCATGGACTCGTCGTGAATGAGTTCCACCGCCTCGTCAGGCACCATTTGATAGGTGGGAATGTTGCGTACCAGCGTTGGAAACGAGGCCATGGGAACCGCGCGCATGGCTCTTCGGCCTTCGCGCCCGCCGCTCCGCTTGCCCGTTGCCGTCACCTGCTTTGAAAGTTCCATCGTATTGATCATCATGCACTCGCTTTTGTCGCTCTATTGAGCACCTCGTGAGGTCATGAATCAACCTCAGTTCACCACATGCAATGATTGAATATATCTCAAGTGACATGGCTTAGCAGAAAATCCCGCAGCACCAGTGCCTCGCGCGATAATTCCGAATTGTTGTTCCAGCAAATATAGAACGAGCCA
>JAHFPK010000270.1 GCA_023266715.1 Hyphomicrobiales bacterium
ACACGCGCTGCTATTTCCGGCACCACGCCGCCATAGGGCGCATGGTCCTCAATCTGCGAAAGCACGATATTGCTGACAATTTCCCCGCTGCCATCGGGAAGCCTGCGAACAACGGCGGCGGCCGTTTCATCACAGGATGTCTCGATGCCGAGGATATGGGAAGCTGCTGCGGCCATGGGTAATGGATGACGTCTCATAATTTAGCGGCTAGAACGTGGCCTCGCTCCAGCGCGTGATCAGGTTAAGTGGGCACCGGTTAACCGTCCGATCACGCGCCAGCATTAAACCGACGATCACGTTTGTCACCTTAGATCGACTTGACCTAAAGTGACCGTGATCTAGCATCCACCGGGTACAACTTGCAAATGCCGCGTTTAAAAATTGGAACCAGGGGTTCGCCCCTCGCCCTCGCCCAGGCCCGCGAAACCCGTGAACGGCTGATTGCCGCCCATGGACTGGACCCCGCAGATATTGAGATTGTGCCATTCACCACAACCGGAGACCGCATCAAGGATCGCCCGCTGAATGAGATTGGCGGCAAGGGCCTCTTCACCAAGGAAATCGAAGATGCCTTGCTGGCCGATGAAATTCAGCTCGCCGTTCATTCGATGAAGGACCTGCCGGCAAATCTGCCCGATGGCCTCACGATAGCCGCCGTGCTTTCCCGTGAAGATCCAAGGGATGCCTTCATAAGCCCCGTGGCCAACTCAGTGGCCGAACTCAAAACGGGTGCAACCATCGGCTCCTCCTCGGTTCGCCGCACGGCGCAAGTGCTGAGATTACGGTCCGACTTAAAAACGGTCCAGTTCCGCGGCAATGTAGAAACGCGGTTGCGCAAGCTTTCAGAAGGCGTGGCCGATGCCACCTTCCTCGCCTGCGCGGGACTGAGCCGTCTGGGCCTTGCGGATAAGATTACAGCAGTCGTTCCCGTTGAAGTCATGCTGCCTGCCATTGCCCAGGGTGCCATCGGCATTGAAATTCGCGAAGACGACGAGGCAACTCGCAAGTTATCGACCATCATCAATCATCGGGAGAGCGAATTAGCTGTCATCTGTGAACGCGCCTTCCTCAAGGCCCTTGATGGCTCCTGCCGTTCACCACTTGCAGGCCTTGCTACACTGAATGGTAACGCCTTAAGTTTTCGCGGCCATGCATTGACACCCGATGGCGTCCATTGTTTTGAAGCCACCCGCGCTGGGTCGGCAAACGACGCAGCACTCATGGGCAAGGAAGCTGGCATGGAAGTGAAGGCGCGCGGCGGCGCCTTGATTGCATTCTGATGCGGCTCATCATCACCAGACCGGAAGAGGATGCAGTGCCCCTGAAGGCCAGGTTGGAAAGCATGGGGCACACCGCACTCCTCGCTCCGCTCTTGAAAATTATTCCAAGGCCCGATGCCTACATTCCGCCCCTTGCCTATCAGCTCATTTGCATCACCAGCGCCAATGCGTTGAAATATGTGCAGGTCGAGGACAGGCTGAAAAATATTCCACTGTTGGCGGTCGGTCCCCAATCACTTTCCATGGCACATGAAAACGGTTTCAACTCAGCCGAAGCCCACGGCGGTGATGTGCATGGGCTTGCCGTTCATGCTGCCGCGAAGTTTGATCCCCACAAAGGGCCGGTGCTTTACCTTTCAGGAGCGGAAACCTCCGCCGATCTGCAAGCGCTCCTGATGGCATCCGGCTTTGCGGTCGAGCGGGTTATCACCTATGATGCCGTTGTTCAAACACCAAATGATATTGAATCGGCACTCAAGGGAGCCGAGGGCGTATTGCTCTATTCGCCCCGCACTGCGCGCCTCTGGCGTGAGCTCATGGCAAAGCCCAAGTTGGAAAAGAAAGCGGCGGCCCCCACATATTTTTGCCTGTCGGAGAATGTAGCGAAAATCCTGCCTCGGCCATGGAAAAAGCGTGTCGCAAAAACGCCCGATGAAGCTGCGATGCTGGCCCTTCTTGATTGACGCCCACGAACCCGTTAGGCCTGTGCCATGACTGACGAAAACCCTGAATCGCCCCTGAAACCACAGGTCATTGACTTGGAGGCTGAAGACATAACTGTTGAAGAGGCCGGCAAACCATCTGCTTCGCCACCGCCAACGCCGCCAATGTCTGCAAAGAAATCCATGCCTCCGGTCACCTGGATTGCAATCGCGCTGCTCATTGCAGCCATAGCCGGCGGCTGGATATACAAGGATGTTCTTTCCTCCTACTTGCCCAGCAATGAATTGAACACGGCGCGCGCGCGCATTGACACGCTGGAAGCGCAAACCAAAACCCTGGGTGAACAGCTCGCCGCTATTTCCGGTGCGTCTGATCAACTGAAAACCGAGATTCAAAACGCCACGGAAAAATCATCCGCTGCGCAAAACACCGCCTCTGCCCTTGATGCGCGCATTGCTTCCGCCGAAGCCGCGGCGCAATCCGTGAAAACCGAAGTGGAAAAACTGAAATCCGCCGTAGCCATCGGGGGAACGACAGCCACAACGGTTGACAATAGCGCGCTCGCCGTGTTGGCGCAGCGTCTTGATGCCGTGGAAAAAGATGTAGCCACTCTCAAGACTATGAGCACACCAAGCGATCAGGCTGCTGCCACCGCAACCCTCTCGCAATCCCTTTCCGATCTCAAGGCCAGGATTGCATCGGGCGCATCTTACAACGCCGAGCTTGAACGCATATCGCGCATGGTGCCAGCGGCCGCCGGATTGGACACACTCTCCTCCCATGCCAATGAGGGCCTGCCGACCGCAGCTGGACTGGCAGCGGAACTCACAAGTCTCATTCCATTACTGCCCAAGCAGGAAATTGAATTGCCGTCATCGGAGAATTCCTACCTCGACGGTTTTTGGGATGCGATGAAAAGCGTGATTACCATCCGCCGCATTGGTGAAACCGACTGGCCGGACCTTGCCGCGAAATGTGCAGCGCTTGCTGAAAGCGGCGATCTCGCCCAGGCCATTGAGAAGATCGACAAGGCCGAAGGTGCCAAGCCCTCAGCCCTTTCAGGCTGGCGTGATCGGGCAGCCGCCCGCATTGCCCTTGAAGCGGCTCTTGAACAAACCTCAGCTGCCGTGCTGCGCCAGATCACCAGCATGGGTGCCACCCCATGATCAAACTGCTTTGGCGCTTCGGCCTACTCATCCTCGCCGCGCTGTTCTTCACCTGGCTCGCCGATCGGCCCGGCACTGTCACCATTCAATGGATGGGCCGCGAAATTCAAATGGCCTTCGTCATTGCCGTGGGCCTGGCTTTTCTCACTCTCGCCCTCCTGTGGTTTGTCTGGGGCTTTTTCCGCAAGATTTGGCGAAGCCCCACCGCGGCGCGCGACTATTGGCGCTTTCGCAAAAATCGCAAAGCCTATGAATCACTCTCGCGCGGTATCATTGCTGCCGGCGCAGGCGACAGCATAGCAGCCTCAAAACATGCAGCCATCGCCGGCAATGCGTTGGCCGATGAGCCTCTGGTGAATGTGCTTGCCGCTCAAGCCGCCCAGCTCAAGGGTGATCGCGCCTCCGTCAAGCGCATCTTTGAAGAGATGACCAAATCATCAGAAACCGAAGCGCTGGGCCTGCGCGGACTTTTTGCCGAAGCGCGCCAGAATGGCGATGTCTCCGCCGCCATGGTCCACGCCGAGCGCGCCCTTAAACTGAATCCGCGGCTGGCCTGGGCTTCTTCCGCCGTTCTGCAATTGCAATCGCTGCGCAAGGATTGGTCGGGGGCCGCAGCAACCTTGCAGCAGCAGGCAAAGTCCGGCCTGATATCAAGCGATGAAAACAATCAGAAGCAGGCCATCACGTTGGCAGCCCATGCATTGGCAATTGAAGACTCAAATTCAACAGAAGCCCTCGCCCTTGCCTTAAAGTCCCATAAGCTTGACGCGAGTCTTGTGCCTGCTGCCCTCGTTGCCGCGCGCATTTACGCCAGCCAGAATACGCCGCGCAAGGCAACGAAAATCATTCGTGAAACCTGGAGCCGTAATCCCCATCCCGATTTGGCGGAAGTTTTGGCGCATGCAAAGCCCGGCGATGGCCCGGAGCCCCGCTTCGAGCGGGTGCGCGATCTCGTGAGCGGTTCATCTGAGTCACTTGAAGGAGCCTATGCCTTGGCCCGCGCCGCCGTTGCCGCCCAGCGCTGGGATGCGGCCCGCAAAACTTTGGAACCGTTTCTGGCCGACCAGCCCCAAGAAAGATTTTGCGCCCTCATGGCCGAAAT
>JAHFPK010000477.1 GCA_023266715.1 Hyphomicrobiales bacterium
AAACTGAGGACGCAGCGTTATCAGCGTCCGGCGTGTGGCACACCCCTTAGCCGGATGACGAGAGCGACCACGGGCAAGCCCAGCCCCACTGTTGCCGCGCTTCGACAACCCGAGCCGTTCGTGTCAACTCGCGGGCCAAAGCAGGCAGCGGAAGTGCGAACGGATAACCGGTCTCCGCGTTCTTCTAAGAGCGTGAGCCGGTCGCGTCCAAGGGGGTGATTTTTCCACTCGTTCATTTCATTTTCAAATCACGTCGGATCTCATCAATTGACGGCGGCCGATTGTGCGGATGCTGGACATAAACGCGACCCGCGCTGTGCGCGAATTCAACCGAATCAACGAGCGTAAATCCGTGGGCAAGTGCCAGCGTCATATGAGCGGCAAAGCAATCGCCGGCGCCGACATGGTTGACGCACTTGACGGGCGGTTTATCGGGTAGACGAATCCTTGATTGATAAATCGTTGGACGATCAGCGCCTCGCGTCATCACCTGCTGGCAATAATTCGTTGGCCATTTTGAAAAGTACGCAGCATTGCCTTTCAGGATGGCCCCATCGTAAATCTTGGGATTCCGTTTGGCGTCCGCAACACAAGGGATGCCGAGTGCATGGCATTCGTCGATGACATAGCGGATGAACTCCGGCGTCATCAATCCCTTGTCATAGTCGCTAATAAGCACGGCGTCAGCCCCTTTGATGACAAGTCCGGTTCGTTTCGTGCGGTCATGCGGACCAGCAACACCGCCAGACAATAGGAGCGGATCCCTTTTGTCAAATGGATCATAACGGAATACAATCTTTTCCCCGACAAGGAACCTCATCTTGTTGGATGGCATGCCATCAACCACGATGCCTTTCGACTTCCACGCCTTGATTGAATTCTTGGCATTCGCTGATCCACCATCAACCGATAAAATCTCTCCTGTTCCGGTGAACTTTACGCAATCATCCTGGCATGTCTCAATGGTCCCATACACGTAAACATCGAGAAACGATTCCCCGATAAATAGGATTGTTTTCGGATTTTTGGCATCCAGTTCAATCAGCTTATCAATCGAGAAAGCCATGCGAACACCTCGTCAACAGGATTTGCGTACACACGCGAGTTGTAGGCTTGCGAAAAATATTCTAGCATTTGGTCGGGTCCGCGGGCAGGCATCAACTCGCGATGGTTGAGCGGTATCAGGTGCGTCGTGTTCGGCGCAGGGTCATGGTAGTGAATCGGATGATGGCCGGTCCAGATAATCGCCGTGGGCGTGTCCGTGGCCGAGGCGCATTTACCTGGCCCACTGTCGATGCCGATGAAGGCTTTGCATTGGTCAATCACGGCGGCATTGTGCTCTGCATCAGCCCCGCTTAGGCCCGTGTCACGCACGCTGACTGCGCTGTTGATGGTGAGCCATTGGCGGTCGAGCGGGCGGTCCCAATCGAACATGAGCGGCCAGTAATTGAACATTCGGACTCGGTTCGCGATTTCTTCAACCTGCCAGATTTCGAGGTTCTTTTTGCCTTGGTTGCTGTTGCCCGCGTAATGGATGCCGATGAAGCCTCGACCGAGGCGTCCGTATTGGGTCAGCGACAACGACGATGCTTGCTTTGCGACATCCTCGCCAACGCGGATGAAGTACCGGCCTAACGTCGGGTCATAAGAGAGTCCGAATTTTTCATGCAGGCACGCGATTGCCGGCGTGCAAGGGCGGTCGAACCAATTATGGATGTTGTCGAATAGGTAAACGTGGACAGACTTCTTGTATCGGGTCATGTCCGGTTGATCGGCCGATTCGTAATCCCACACGCGATTGACGAGTCCAGCGGCCATTTTGCATTTGCCGCGGTCGCTGATGAAATCGATGGTCCAATTTGGACGGTACTTTTGCAGATGGCGCAAGACGATCGAAAAGCAAACGTTGTCGCCAAGACCATAGCCTGGATTCATGCGCAAGAGGATAGGTATTTGCATGTTCAATGATCGAACGCCCCGGCATGATTGATCTGGCCGCAAGTTGCGCATCGTACCGTTGTAAGCATCTTTTGCAGTGGCGTCATTCGGCTGAGGCCGGATACGTGCTGAGCGGCCCCACACACCGGGCAATGAGCGTTTGGCCACGGGATGAGGAACGCTGCCACTCCCAAGCACGCCATGCACGATATGCCCAGAACGATCATGATGACGAAGGCCACAGCCATTATCGCGACACCGCCCAGCGTGCCGAACGTGGCATAGGCAACGGTTTCTTTTTCTTGCTCATTCACAGGCCGCGACCTCTTGGAGCATCTGGATCAATTCTGGTATCAACTCGCGTGGCAGGCCGCCATCGCTAAATGCGTGTTGGGCTTCAAACCAAAAATCTTCTGGGACTTCCTTGCGTGATACCTCGATTAAGATTCCTGCTGAATTAGAGACAATCCAAATTGAAATAGCCAACAATGGCCAACAGTTACTAACCCCGGTCGTAAAAAACCTACGATTAACGCAACGCGTATGCCTGTCGCCAGCATACCCATCAGGGATTTCATCTTCTGTAACGCGCCGCCATGCCATGATTAAATCTCACACGAAGTTTGCATGCTCTGGGATCGTCGCGGGGGGCTTCAAGTTGGCATTCCCATGCCAAACAAGATCAAGTAATCTGTTAGACTCGGGAAACACGCATCCAGGGCATTGCTTGGCAGGATCGTCGATGAGCGATCGTACTGGCTCTTCGTAAATCTTGGCGATGTCGGACCAATGACATACCCGCCACGGATTTGCAAATTTATGGTCGGCCGATTCGTTCAAGACGCAACTATCGCACGGGTAAACGTAGCCATCGCAGTTGAGCACGGGGTGAATGTATCCAAGTAGGCAAACCTTCGGCGCCATCGGCGGCTTATGCTGGACAAAAAGGACTTCCTTTTTCAGAGCGCCGTTGACCTGTTCGGCGATCGCTGCCAATTGGCCGCATCGATGATCGATCAATTTCGGTTCAAGGCAATTCGGAAGCAGGCGGACGTAACGCGGATTGTAAGCGTTGCAATACTCAAGGAATTGTGCCGTCAGCTTGTCGATACGTTCCTCAAACGTCCATGTAGCCTTGCAGATCGAACGGTCAGCCGTTATCAGGTCCGCCTGCGTGGATACCTTGCCGTGCGCCTTGTCGGCTGGCTCGTCATAGATATCGTGGGCCACGTAAGAAAATCCAAGCGTGGTTTTGTCTGCATTGATTTCAGGGACGTAGACCTCGTTTTCCTTGTGGTCCAGGCCCGCCATGCTAATGCGAATCCAGGTGATTTTGTCAAGCGTTTCCGGACGCACAGATTTCCATGAGGCGCGGAATTTCTTTTCGTCGTCACCATACAAACGAAGTGCCATTCCGTTGGTGATGAGGCCAATTTCCAAACCGCGCGAATGGATTGCGCCCACAACGTCGTTGAAGTCCTTGCCTGTCTCTTTGCACTTGTACAAGATCGGATTGCCGCCGCCGCTAAGGATGACCGACTTGAGGCCAAAACCAATCAAGATGTCAAGGTAGGACGTAACAGTATCGAAGGGAAGCGATTCCCCGGCCCGATGCTGAACTGAACAGAAAGCGCAGGAATGATTGCAGACGTCAGTCAGCATGACATGCGTAGTGATCGGTTGCCCCTGGCCATTTTGCAATTTGGTCATGGCCTCTTGATGGGCAAAGAACTTCGCCCCCGTGCTTGTGAACGTATCGTTGATGGATGCTGCCATTGGCTAACCTCGCTTGTAATGCACGATGCCGAACCCGCCATTGATAGGCGTCTTGATCTTATCGTATGGCAACTCATCCCAGAATCGCGGCATGTCGTTGACGGAGATATCGTCGAAACAACAAATGGTCTCGTCCGCTAGTTTCGGTTCGTACAGACGCCATTCTTCGGCGACGAGAGAATAAACGTGATCCGTGCCGGAATCGACGTAAAGGAAATCGATGCCTGGGGCAATTTGGTCGTGGACCTCGCGCGTATCGCCGAGGATTTGCGTGAGGCGTCGGTCGGCGGAGTAAGATCGGATCACCTTGCCGACTTCATCCCCGGATGGCGGGTTTGGCCAATTGATCGTAACGAGCTTGCTTTCCCTTGGCAACTCCTGCATCATGGCCCGCGTGCCGTTGCCCTCGCCCGTGCCAAGTTCGAGGACGTACTTCGGCTTGACGCGCCATACCAGAAACGCCAAAAGCGTATTTGGATGCGAGTTCTG